>JAFAZL010000896.1 GCA_019239815.1 Acidobacteriota bacterium | reverse complement strand
CGGAGTTAGATGTTTTGGTGCTTCATTTCGTCCATGAGGTGGTCGCAAGAGCGGACGGCTAGGGACATGATCGTGAGAGTGGGATTTTGGCACGGATTTGTGGTGAAGCCAGAGGCGTCCATGACGAAGACGTTTTTGACGTCGTGGGTTTGCTGGAATTGATTTAGGACGGATTTTTTGGGGTCGGCGCCCATGCGGGCGATGCCGGCTTCGTGCAGGGCCCAGCGCGGGGCGGATGGATTCGCGTAGGTCTTGATGTTTTTTGCGCCGGCGGCTTCGAGCATTTCTCCAGCGGAGTCGCCCATGTCTTTGATCATGGCGCGTTCGTTTTCTCCATCGGACATGTGAATTCTTAGAACCGGGATGCCGAAGATGTCTTTTTTCTCGGGATCGATTTCGACGAAATTGTCGAAGCGGGGGAGGACTTCGCCGAAGCCGGTGATCTCGAAAGTTTCGCGCGATTGCAGGATGGATTGTTTGTAGGCGTTGCCGAAACCGGGAGCGCCGAAATTGAAACTGGAAGCGGATTCGCCTTCGTAGCCGTAGCCGCGGAGAAATTTTTTGTAGGGCGGATCGTTTTTGAGATTGCGGAAGCGCGCGACGTAGATGCCGACGGGCTTGTTCGGGCCGGCGAAAGTTTTCTTGTGACTGAATTGGGGGAATTCGCCGCGGCCGCCGCCGCTGCGGACGTGGGCGGTGAGGTAGTGGCCGAGGGCGCCGCTGGAGTTGGCGAGGCCCTTCGGATGTTCGCGCGTCGCGGAATTCAAGAGGATACGCGTCGATTCTTGCGACTGGGCGCAGAGGATTACGGCGCGGGCGGTGAGTTCGCGCGATTGTTTGGTGATGCGATCGACGTAGAGGAGGCCGCGGGCGCGATTGGTGGCGGGGTCCATCAAAATTTTGTGGACCATCGCGTTGGAGATGAGTTTGCATTTGCCGGTTTTGAGGGCGTCGGGAACGGTAGTGAATGCGGAGTTGAAATAGGAGTGCGTGATGCAGCCGCGTTCACAGGGGCCGCAGAAGTGGCATGGGCCGCGGCCGTTGATGGGCTTGGTGAGATTGGCGGAGCGGGCGAGCGTGACGGTGCGGCCGAGTTTGGATTTGAGGCGTTCGCGGAAGATTGATTCCTGGCAGGTGAGCGGCATCGGTGGCTGAAACTGGCCGTCGGGTAAGTGCTCGAGGCCTTCAGTCATGCCGGTGATGCCGACATATTTTTCGACGATGTCGTAGTAGGGAGCGATGTCGCTGTAGCTGATGGGCCAGTTTTCGCCGTAGCCGTCTTGCGACGCGGACCTAAAATCCTGATCGCTGAAACGAAGGCTGACGCGGCCCCACACGTTGGTGCGGCCACCGGTTATGCGAAGGCGGCCCATCCAGTTATAGGGCTTGTCGGCGGGCGTGGTGTAGGGCTCGTCGTGATCGTTGACGAACCAGTCCTGTGTGTATTCGTTGCAGACGTCGAATTTTCCTTGGATCGGATGATTTTTTGCGACGATCGACTCCGCCATGTTGCGGTACTTCAGCTCGAAGGCGGGCTTGTGCTCCGTGAAGTTTTCGTCTGACTGGGGGCGGCCGGCTTCGACGATGGCGACGCTGAGGCCGGCTTCGGAGAGGCGCTTGGCGGCCCAGCCGCCGGAGGCGCCGGAGCCGACTACGAGGACGTCGAAATGTGTGGCGGAATCGGGAGTGGGCATTTGCGCGTGGCGCGCGATCGTCGAGGATCGGACGCAGGATTCTACGGAATGGATGCTAGCAAGCGGGGATGGCGTCGTCAAAGAAAGAAAACGAATTTTCAGAGTGTGAAAGTTTTGTTGGACGGGCGGAGTGAGTGGTACCATCGGCGGCGGAATTGTGGGATTTCTTTGAGTTTGACTGGTTGACGGGCGCGGCGAACGGATTCTGCGTTCGAAGTGGGTTGGTAGGGGACGATGAGCGGGATTAGCCGGCGAGAAGCGATGCGAAGGTTGATGGCGGCGATTGCGGCGGGCGGAGTTGCGCCTGCGATTGCTGCATCGCATCCGGTCGAACTTTACCGGCGGCTGACGGATGACGGAGATTCGCTCTCGAAGGGTGAAGAGGCACTTGGGGCTACGGATTGGAAGCCGATTTTTCTGAATGTGAAGCAGGATGAGTTGCTGGCGGCGATTTCGGAGACGATGGTTCCGGGTTCGAATGGTGCGCAGGTGAATCAGTTTATCGATTTGCTGTTGAGTGTAGACGAGGCAGATCGCCAGAAGGCGTTTGTGTCGTCATTAACAGCGGCAGACGAGTCGGCACGAAGTGAGTTCCAGCATGGGTTTGCGGAATTGAACGCGGGAGATCGGGAGAAGGCGCTCACCTCCCTCTCGCAGGGTCGCAAAGAGGCGTTGGAGAATTTGAAAGAATGGATTGTCGGAGCCTACTACTCGTCGGAACAAGGGATGAAAGAGTTGGGGTGGGATGGGAATTTTGCGTTTGAGAAGTATCCGGTGTGTGAGGCGGTTGGAGGGCAGTCGTAGCGGCGGGATGGTGGTGAAGCACGGATTAGTTTTGAGTGAACGGATCGGTTGAGGTCCTTCGTCGCCTTTCGGGCGACTCAGGATGACAACGTGAGGCGGGTAGCAGGTACGAGGCTGAGCGGCGACGCTAAATAGTTTTGTTCAGGAGAACAGAGGACATGATGAATGATGCTTCGAGCCGGCGTGGATTTATTCGGACAGTAACCATCGGAGGTGCGGGGTTGGTGCTGGCGAGCAAGTTGCCGGTCGCTGGCGCAGCAGGCAAGAAGAAGTCGGTGCTGGTGTTTACGAAGTCGTCGGGATTCGAGCATCAAGTGGT
>JAFAZL010000895.1 GCA_019239815.1 Acidobacteriota bacterium | reverse complement strand
ATCCTCTCGATTTGACCCGCCAGAATCCCACCTGCTATTGTGAGAAGTTATCTTGGCCTCATCAGGCCTGCTGTGCGCCGGTACTCATATAGAGCCTGGCTCGCGGCCGCAGAGTGGCAAGGGACTCCATGGCTTTGACCAAACTGGTTGTACGCGGCGCCCGCCAGCACAACCTCAAGAACATCAGCGTCGAAATTCCACGCAACACATTGACGGTTATTACTGGGCTATCAGGGTCCGGCAAGTCCTCGCTCGCCTTCGATACGATCTATGCCGAGGGACAGCGACGCTATGTCGAATCGCTGTCGGCCTATGCGCGCCAGTTTCTAGACCAAATGGAACGTCCGGAAGTCGACGTAATCGAAGGGCTATCACCTTCGATTGCGATCGAACAGAAGACCACGACGCGGTCGCCGCGTTCTACCGTCGGGACCATCACAGAGATATACGACTATCTCCGCGTCATCTACAGCTCGATCGGAATTCCCCATTGCCCACAATGCGGAAAACCGATCACGCGCCAGTCGAGCGAACAGATCGTCCAGTCGATCCTGACGGGTGAGCTTTGCAAGACCGATGACCGCGTCATGATCCTCGCGCCGATCGTTCGTGGCCGCAAAGGCGCGTACCGCAAGGAGCTCGAAAAGCTTGCGCAAGACGGCTACGTTCGCGCGCGCATTAACGGTGAACTCGTGCAGCTCGACGAGATTCCTGTCCTCGACAAACGCAAGAATCACACAATTGAAGTTGTTGTCGACAGGCTATTGGTGAAGCCCGGCATTGCCGCACGCCTCGAACAATCAATCGCTACAGCTCTCAAGTTGGCGTCGGGACTGGTCACGGTTTCGATTGTCGGCGGCGCCGACCATGTTTTCTCCGAGAAGCTGGCTTGCCCCGACTGTGGTATTTCCGTGCCGCAGCTCGAGCCTCGTTCGTTCAGCTTCAACTCTCCCTACGGAGCTTGCCCTGCGTGCAATGGTCTCGGTTCGAAATATGATTTCGATCCTGCCCGCGTGATTGTCGATTGGACTCGTCCGCTCTTTGACGGCGGCCTTGGGCCCGGTTCCGGTTCGGCAATGCTCAGGCGTACTTTGCAGCTCGCCGCATACGCGCATGGTTTCAACCTCGAGACTCCGTTCGAGAAGATACCCGCGGCAACGCAAAATTTGCTGCTCTACGGATATCCTCCATCAAACGGCGGAAGTACTTCTGCCGCGAAAAAGGCCAAATCTGAAAAAGGATTTCGCTTTCCCGGCATTCTCAAATTTCTCGATCGCAACTTTCAGGAATCGAACTCGGATTCATACCGCGAGTGGATGACGCAGTACATGTCGGCCACGCGCTGCACCGTCTGCCATGGCAAGCGCCTTCGGCCCGAATCGCTAGCGGTCAAGCTCGCCGGCGATTCGATTGCCGAGTTCACTGCGCTTTCGCTCAAATCGGCGCGTCCGGCTGTTGCCAAGATTCTTGGCGAGCTCTCACAACGACAGCAAGCCGTTGCGGGTCGGCCCTTGGAAGAAGTCGCCGAACGCCTCGATTTTCTTCTCGCAGTTGGGCTTGGCTATCTCAGCCTCGACCGATCGGCAGCGACGCTATCAGGTGGCGAAGCGCAGCGTATTCGACTCGCCACACAGATCGGCTCGCGCCTCCGCGGCGTGCTCTATGTTCTCGACGAGCCGTCGATTGGGCTGCACGCGCGCGACAACGATCGCCTGCTGGGCTCGCTCGAGCAGCTGCGTAATCTCGGAAACACCGTGCTCGTTGTGGAGCACGACGAAGACACAATCCGCCGCGCCGATTTTGTTGTCGATCTCGGTCCGGGCGCCGGCGAAGCGGGCGGTCATCTCGTCGCACAAGGAAAGCCCGAGCAAGTTGCCGCGACGGCGGAATCACTTACGGGACAATATCTTAGCGGCGCCGCAAGCATTCCGGTTCCCGCGCAACGCCGCAGTCCCAATGGTAAGTCGCTTCAGATTCTTGGCGCCCACGAAAACAATCTCAAAGACGTCGATTTCACGCTCCCGCTCGGCTTGCTCACGGTCGTCACCGGCGTGTCTGGCTCCGGCAAATCAACACTCGTTAACGACATCCTCTATCGCGCGTTGGCGCAAAAGCTCTATCGCTCAATGGATCCACCCGGCGCACACAAAAGCGTGGCCGGGATTGAGCACATCGATAAGGTCATCGAGATCGATCAGGCGCCGATCGGCCGCACTCCACGATCGAATCCGGCCACCTATACCGGTGTTTTCGCTCCGATTCGCGAACTCTTCGCCATGCTCCCTGAATCGCGCGAGCGCGGCTACAAACCTGGCCGCTTCAGTTTCAACGTAAAAGGCGGACGCTGCGAAGCCTGCCAAGGTGACGGCCTGCGCCGCATCGAGATGAATTTCCTTCCCGACGTTTACGTCATGTGCGAAGTCTGCCGCGGCCGCCGCTACAACTCCGAAACGCTGGCCGTTCGTTTCAAAGGTCATTCGATTTCGGACATCCTCAACATGCCCGCGACCGAAGCATTGAAGCTCCTCGAAAATATCCCGCAGATTCAGCAAAAGCTCGCGACCGTAGTCGAAGTCGGCCTCGGCTACGTTCAGCTTGGGCAATCGGCCACAACACTCTCCGGCGGCGAAGCGCAACGCATCAAGCTCGCGCGCGAACTATCCAAGCGCCAGACTGGCCGTACCCTCTACATTCTCGACGAGCCCACGACCGGCCTCCACTTCGACGATGTCCGTAAGCTGCTCGACGTTCTGCAGCGCCTCGTTTCGCTCGGCAACACTGTTCTGATCATCGAGCACCACCTCGATGTCATCAAACAAGCCGACTGGATCATCGATCTTGGCCCCGAAGGCGGCGAAGGCGGTGGCCGCATCGTCGCACAAGGCTCGCCCGAGCAGGTCGCGAAGAATAAGAAGTCCTACACCGGTCAAGCTCTTGCGCGTGTTCTTCACCTTAACGGCACGAACGGACACGGCTCCAACGGGCACTCTTCGTCGAAATGACCACTATCTTCGGTCAGACGACGCACGGCTTCCGATTCGACTTCACCCATTCCTCGCGCTAAAGTACTCGTTTGCCCATGTCCGTCTACTCGACAAAACCCCTCCCACTGTCTTCCGTCCATACATATCCCCTGGCATCGCGCAAAAGCAAAGTTCACGTCAGCGACTTCGCCAGACCTGTCTCGGCAAGTGCATCGCTCAGAAAATTTCTCGATTCGCTCCCGAATATCCTGGCGGCGCAAAGCCTTCGTGAAATCGCCGCCGCAATTCACGTCGCGCGAACCAAGAAAAAATCAATTCTCTGGGGCATCGGCGGCCACGTAATCAAAGTTGGTCTCGGCCCGATCCTCGTCGACCTGATGCGTCACGGCTTCATCACAGGCGTCGCCATGAACGGTGCCGCGTTGGTCCACGATTTCGAGATTGCGCTAGCCGGGAACACCTCAGAAGATGTCGATGCCGCTCTCCCCGACGGCCGCTTCGGTATGGCCGAAGAAACCGGCCGCTACGTCAACGAA
>JAFAZL010000850.1 GCA_019239815.1 Acidobacteriota bacterium | reverse complement strand
CCCCAAGTACCAGCGCCGCTGGAGGTGTACACCAACAGGTTGCCGATGCGATTGAGGCCGTAGACGAACTGGCGATAAATCCGGGTTGCGATCCAGGTATACGGGACCATCTGGCCAAGGTGTGTATGGCCGGAGACCTGGAGGCCGATGCCGGCGGCTTCGGCGACCGCGACATGATCGGGAGCATGAGTGAGCAGGACGCTGGCGCGGTCGCGGTCGATGCCGATCTTGTCGAGGACTGAGCCAAAGTGCTGGGCATGAGTGGCATGTTTGTACGGCACGCCGACGATTTGCAGGCCATCGATTTCGGCTTTTTCGTTATCGAGGACACGGAGGCCGGTAGCGCGCACAGCTTCCAGATATTGTTCGGGGTAGCGGAACTCTTCGTGGTTCCCTTCCACGAAAAAGGTACCGAATTGCGGCTGGAGCTTCTTGAGGGGCGACGCGGCGTGCTTAGCGTCAACGGCCGTGCCATCGTACATATCGCCGGCAATCCAGACGATGTCGGGCTTGAGGCGATTGATGGCGCGAGTGATGCGGCGAGCGAAGCCGATGTGCTTCACGTGGCCGAGATGCATGTCGCTGACGAGTGCGGCTTTGCGGCCGCGCCAGGAAGCCGGAAGATTCGGCAGCTTGATACGAATACGCCGCACGCGCGGCCACGCAGCGTTCACGACGCCGTAAAGGCTGATCGCGGCTGCGGTTCCGAAAAAGACTTTATCGAGCAGGCGGCTGTCGACGTGGACTCCGGCGAGGAGCAGCGCGCCGTACGTGATCCAGCATGCGATGGCCGCAAAGAATAGGAAACTCAGCGCGCCAAGCCAAATGGCAGAGAGCGTGTAAAACCAGCGCAACAGGGGGTTGGTGTAACGGAAGGCGAGCAGTGACGCGGCGACAAAGCTAATCGAAAGGATAGCCAGTGTGATTTGCAGCGGCGAGAAGCCACTGCGAACCGGCGGCTGCCAGAAGTAGTTCCACGTTTCGTAAAGAAAGATGTGACCTAAAAGCACGACGGACTGGAAGACGGCGACAAACGTCGCTATGCGAGCTCTCATCCTTTATTGGATGCCGGTGAATCGAATTTATGCACAGGAGGCGCGTCTCGGATAGAATGCGGGCCGCTCTGGGTGGCCGCGCTGGTTCGTGTGGTGGTGAGCTGGCTATTTCGTTGATTTGGTTGGCGATGTTGACGTCGCAAAAGCGGCGCGGGAGCGTCGCACTCCATAGGTTCGAGGTGAACATGGGTGGTCGTCCGAGTGGGCTGAGTTGCAGATGTCGATCGGTGGCGAGCCGCGCTGTGGTGGCGCTGGTCGGCTGCGTGGTCGTGTTGGCGATGGTGACGCCAAACGCATGGGGACAGCAGCGGCGGGAGCGCGAGCCGAACAGTGTGTACGCCGCGCGGCGCGCGAAGCTGGCCGCTGAAGTAGACGCTCCGATCGTGCTGTGGGGCTACACGGGGCGCGAGGAATTTTCGGAAGCCGCCATCTTCGCCCAGGAGGAGAATTTTTACTATCTGACCGGTCACAACGAAGAGGGCGCGGCGCTCGTGATCTGGCCGTCGAAAGCGGCGGCTAACGGCGGCGGAGCCGATGGCAAGAGCGAGATTCTGTTTTTGCCGCCGAAGGATCCGCAAAAGGAAAAGTGGAACGGTGTGCGCATGTCGCCCACCGATCCAGGGATCGAGGCGAAAACGGGCTTCGCATCGGTGCAGCCGATTTCTGAGGTCAACGGCACGCTTCAGAAAATCGCGAAATCGTATCCCGAGATTTACACCATTCTGCCGTACGAAACCGAGATGGGCGGCTATCCACACGAAAAAGAAGAAATGGATTGGCTCGACAAGAATGACCCGCAGCCCAAGCGGAAAGATATTCGCGACCAGATCGCCGCGCTGCGTCAGATCAAATCTCCGGGCGAAATCACGTTTTTAAAAACAGCGATCGACCTTTCGGACGACGCACATCTGGAAGCGATGAAGATGATGCGGCCGGGGCTGTACGAATATCAGGTCGCGGCGAAGATGGTGGAAGTGCACGCGATGGGCGGATCGGAGGCGGAGGGCTACGCACCGATCGTCGGCGCTGGACCAAATTCGACGGCGCTGCACTACGACAAATTGTCTCGCAAAATCGAGGACGGCGACATCGTTGTGCTCGACGTCGGGGCGCAATTCGCGGGCTACTCTGCCGACATTACGCGGACGCTCCCGGCGAATGGAAAATTCACGCCGCGGCAGCGCGAAATCTACGAGATCGTCCTCGGCGCGCAGAACGCGGCGATCGCTGAAGTGAAACCAGGCGCACAGCTCTGCCGGAAAGGCGATAGGAGCCTGTTCAAGATCTCGTACGACTACATTAATAGCCACGGCAAAGACAAACAGGGCAAGCCTCTCGGCCAATATTTCATTCACGGGCTCGGGCATCACATCGGGCTCGACGTGCATGATGTGGGCGATCAATGCCGGCCGCTCGAACCGGGAATGGTCGTTACGATCGAGCCGGGGATCTATATTCCCGATGAAAACCTCGGCGTGCGCATCGAGGACGACGTGCTGGTCACCGAAACTGGCATGAAGTTGCTCAGCGAGAAACTGCCGCGCAATCCCGACGAAATTGAAAAAATTATGGCCGAAGCCGCAAAGAAACGCGCCGAAGCCAAGAAAGGCGACGATTGATAAGCCTAGCTTCCATGAAAATACCCGCCGCGCTGTTCGCTTGCGTCGTTTTATCCTCGCCGTGCTGGGGACAAACCAGGGGCGAATTGCAATGGGGTGAAAAATTCAATTCGCCGGGCGCGTCGATGATTGTAAAAGAGACCGGCAGAACTCCAGAAAACGGTCAAACGGTCGTTACTTACCACCTGTTCGTGTCTGGATTGCCCAAGGAGTTGGAATACACGCTATGGTCGAAGCTCCCCGGCACGAATCCCCAACCCGTTGCGGATGGTCATCTGAATAAAGACGGGCTGGTGGTGTACTCGCCGACCCTGCTCACAATGTCACCGAAGATCCTGTTGATCTGAAACTCGTCGCTGGTCGCGGAGAACTCAAACAATTCGCCGTGGTTTCGAAAGACGGTCGATACCGCGCCTTTGCAGAAGCTGTCCCGTTCCCAATCGAGTCCGCGAGTGGACCTTGTCATATTGCGGCGACGATGATGGGGCGGGACTACTCCGTGGTTTCAATCGTTGTCACCGGTTTGAAGCCCAAAGAAGAGTTGCAAATCAATCAGCGATCCGGAAACGAAGGAGGGAAATCTAAAGCTGTAGCATCTGAAGACGGAACCTACAGGACAAATATCCTCCCGTTTGTAAAAGGGCTGGCATCAGGAAAACTCGACTTTGGCGTCAACGCGAAGACCTGCAGCGTCGATATTGAAGTGCCTTGGGGCCAAGGTAGCTACGCTATTCAATGATTCTCGTTCGGTAGCCCTGAAGATTGACCGGCTTAAACGCGGGCCGCTATACTGTTAGCCCGCGCTGGCCTATGTACGTGCTCGCGTGCCTCGAGTTATTCCGCTTGCAGCCGTTGGCAGGTCCACGGTAAGCCTGTAGGAATCACTGAAAAAGGTTTTATATCGGATAGGAGCCATCGAGCCCGGCGCTCCGGGTTCGCAAACATTATGAGCAGCGTGAAAGCGACACAACTGCGTCCCGGCATGGTGATCCAGCACGAGGGCCAGCTTTACACCGTGTTCAGCACGGACCATCGCACGCCGGGCAACAAGCGCGGATCGATGCAAACGCGTCTGAAAAATCTG
>JAFAZL010000730.1 GCA_019239815.1 Acidobacteriota bacterium | reverse complement strand
CTCGTTGATGGTGCGAAAGCATTGTTGCGCGCGATTCATGGAGCGTAGTTCCCTGCTGTTCGGATTTGGTTATTGAGGAAATGAGGAATCGTGATCGTTGTGGTGGCGGCGGTGATCGAGCGTGCGGACCGGCGGATTTTGATTGGGCAGCGGCGGCGTGAGGATACGTCTCCGCTGAAGTGGGAATTTCCGGGAGGAAAAGTGAAGGAGGGAGAGACGGATGAGGCGGCGCTTGGGCGAGAGCTTCGAGAAGAGCTGGACGCTGAGATGGTTCGTTCGGCGCCGATCGCGCGCCTTCAGCACAAATATGCGGAGACTGCGATGCCGCTTGAGATTCGGTTTTACGCGGCTGAGTTGAAATCGGGCGACGTTCAAGCGCTTGCGTTTGAGCAAATTGCTTGGGTGCTGCCGCGAGAGTTGAGTGAGTACGATTTTTTGGCGGCGAATCGGGAGCTGGTGGCGAATTTGGCGACGGGTAGGATTAAGCCTTCCGAAATTTTGGCAGCGACCAAGTGATCAGTCTATTGAAGACTGTAACCCTTCGGACTAGACTGAGGTCATGGCTCAAGCGAAAAAATCACGTAATAAGCGCGCCGTTCCTCAACGCGATGAAGAGGATCCAGAGACGCTGGCGGCGATTGACGAAGGTTTGCGGGACGCCAAAGCTGGTCGCGTGGTCCCTGCTGAAGAGGTCCGTAAGCTTGTGAACAAATGGACTTCCGCGTTTTCTACACGAAAAGATCGCTAGACGATCTTGCTGCAATCGTCGAACGAATTGCCATCGACGATGCGAGTTCCGCGTCGAGGTTTTCTGTAGCACTGCTTGATCACATCGATTTGTTGGCAAGTTTCCCGCGAATGGGCTCACCGCTTCCGGCGCAACCGCGTGTGCGCAAATTGGTCCACAGTCCCGTAGTTGCGTACTACCGGATTCTCGCCACTCGCAAAACAGTCGAAATTATCCACCTTCGCCACGGAGCACGACTGGAACCGCTTCGGCTGTAGCCGATCCCAATTATGAGACTACTGGGTTGGGTTTTTCGGGGTTGATGCCGAGGTCCTTGATGGCTTTGTCGAGGAGCTTGGTTTCGATTTTGCCGTCGAGGTGGAGCTCGTGCAGGGTGGCGAGGGCGATGCTGCGCGCGTCGACTTCGAAGAAGGTGCGCAGAGACTGGCGGCCTTCGCTGCGGCCGAAGCCGTCGGTGCCGAGGGAGGCAAGGCGGCGCGGTAGCCACTTGCTGATCATGTTGGGCAGCGTCTTCAGATAGTCGGACGCGGCGACGAGAACGCCGGGGGCGTCGCCGAGCGTTTTGGTAACGTACGGGACGCGGGGCTTTGAACCGGGATGCAGGCGGTTCCAGCGCTCGGTCTCGATGCCGTCGGTGTAGAGCGCTTTGTAGCTAGTGACGCTCCAGACGTCGGCGGCGACGTTGTATTTTTCCTCGAGGATGTCTTGGGCTTGCAGGGCTTCGCGCAAGATGGAGCCGCTGCCGAAGAGTTGCGCGCGGAGCTTGGCTTTTTTGTTTTTCGAGGAGCGGAAGCGATACATGCCCTTAAGAATGCCGTCCTTCACGTCGCCAGGCATCGCGGGCATGGCGTACGGCTCGTTCATCAAGGTGATGTAGTAGAAGATGTCTTCGCCGTCTTTGTACATGCGGCGAATGCCGTCCTGAATGATGACGGCGATTTCGTAGGCGAACGCGGGATCGTAAGCGCGCAGGTTGGGGACGGAAAGCGCGAGGACGTGGCTGTTGCCGTCCTGGTGCTGCAAGCCTTCGCCGGAGAGCGTGGTGCGGCCGGCGGTGCCTCCGAGGAGGAACCCGCGAGTACGCATGTCGGCGGCGGCCCAGATGAAGTCGGCAATGCGCTGGAAACCGAACATCGAGTAGTAAATGAAGAACGGAATCGTGTTGATGCCGTAGGCGGCGTAGGCGGAACCTGCGGCGATGAACGAACCCATTGAGCCGGCTTCGGTAATTCCCTCTTCAAGGATCTGCCCGTCCGTGGCTTCCTTGTAATACATCAAGGTGCTGGCGTCGACGGGATCGTATTTCTGTCCGAGCGAAGAGTAGATGCCGACGGTGCGGAAGAGCGACTCCATACCGAAGGTGCGCGCTTCGTCGGGAACGATCGGCACGATGAGCTTGCCGATTTCGGAGTCCTTGAGCATTTTGCGGAGCATGCCGACGAAAGCCATCGTGGTGGAAACTTCGCGGCCTTCGCTGCCCTCGAAAAATTCCTGAAAAAGATCGTCGTGGCCAGCTGCTGCAATCGGTGTGGCGCGGACTTTGCGGGCTGGAGTGTAACCGCCCAGTGCCTGACGGCGTTCGGTGAGGTACTTGATCTCCGGGCTGTCTTCCGCTGGGCGATAGAACGGAACTTCGATGCAGTCCTGATCGGTGAGAGGAATGTCGAAGCGCGTGCGGAAGATGCGGAGCTCTTCCTCGTTGAGCTTTTTCTGCTGGTGCGTGACGTTTTTGCCTTCTCCGGCTTCGCCGAGGCCGTAGCCTTTGATCGTGCGAGCGAGAATGACGGTTGGGCCACCCTGATATTCCGTCGCGGCCTTGTACGCGGCATAGACTTTGCGCGGATCGTGACCGCCGAGGCGCAAGCGGCGCAGCTCGTCATCGGAGAGCGGTTCGACGAGTTTGAGCAGGCGGGGATCGGTGCCGAAGAAATGCTGGCGGACGTAGTCGCCGGACGAGACGACCAGCTTCTGGTATTCGCCATCAACGAGTTCGCCCATGCGTTTGACGAGCAGGCCGTCGGTGTCGCGCGCGAGGATGGGATCCCACTCGGTGCCCCAGAGGACCTTGATGACGTTCCAGCGCGCGCCGCGGAAGGCGGACTCGAGTTCCTGAATGATCTGGCCGTTGCCGCGGACGGGACCGTCGAGGCGCTGAAGATTACAGTTGATGACGAAGATGAGATTGTCGAGCTTTTCGCGCGAGGCGAGTGTGATCGCGCCGAGCGACTCGGGCTCGTCGGTTTCGCCGTCACCGAGGAATGCCCAGATTTTTGCATCGGTCTTCGGCTTGAGACCGCGATTCTCGAGATAACGAGCGAAGCGCGCCTGGTAGATCGCCATCAGCGGGCTCAGGCCCATCGAGACGGTGGGATATTCCCAGAAGTCGGGCATCAGCCACGGGTGCGGGTAGGAACTGAGGCCTCCGCCGTCTTTCAGTTCGCGGCGGAAATTTTCGAGTTTTTTCGTGGAAAGGCGGCCTTCGAGAAAAGCGCGGGAGTAGATGCCGGGCGCGGCGTGGCCCTGGAAGTAGACGGTGTCGCCTTCGAAGCTGTCGCTGCGGGCGCGGAAGAAATGGTTGAAGCCGACTTCGTAGAGCGTGGCGGCGGAGGCGAAGGTGGAGATGTGGCCGCCGATGCTGCCGTCGACGCGGTTGGCGCGGACGACCATGGCGAGGGCGTTCCAGCGGACGAGGCTCTTGATGCGGCGTTCGAGTTCCTGATCGCCGGGGAATTTTGGTTGGAGACGGTGGTGGATGGTGTTGGCGTACGGGGTGTTGGCGGTGAAGGGGAGGTCGAGACCATTAACGGTGGCGTGGGCGCGGAGGCGCTCGAGGATTTCTACGGCTACTTCCGGGCCGCTGGATTCGAGGACGGCGTCGAGGGACTCGAGCCACTCCTGGATTTCGGTGTCGTCCATGCTGTGGAGTGGGGGTGCGGTGGTGCGATTATCCATTTAAGGTTGGCCCTTCGGTCTGGGAATAGGCGCTCACGGGAGCGCGGAAAAACTTATGCACGCGATTAGGAGAATAGAATACACCGTGAGGCGAAGTTTGGTGCGGTGAATCGGAGTTGGTGCTGCCAGGTCTTTAAAAACTAAAGAGTGCGGCCGCCGTCGAGTACCAGAACGTGTCCGGTGATGAATGGGGAGTTGAGAAGGAAGGAGATGGCGGAGTTGACGTCGGCGGGAGTGCCGGTGCGTGTAAGTGGGGCG
>JAFAZL010000677.1 GCA_019239815.1 Acidobacteriota bacterium | reverse complement strand
CGCTGATGCCGTCGTCACGTGAAATCGCGGCGATAAATTCGCGCCGGTCAGATGGCCCCACAACGAGCCCGCATGCCGGAAGACTTCCATCGGGCCGATCGCGGTGGAAGAAAACATTTGGTCCAGCAGTAAGACCGTAATTTCCTTCATCTCCAACCTCCTTCGCTCACGTCTCCGTGTTTTAGTCTTGATCGATTTCCAGCCGGATCCGCGGATTCGGTTTAGTGTCCGGACGGAGTTTTGGCCTAAATACCTACGTACAATGGCATATATGCCATCTTGTCGCAAGCACCTCCTGAGGCTACTTTCTGACTCACGAACGCAAGTTGGTCGAGAACTCTGCGAACAGAAAGGAAGTCAAATGGCTACTGCTCAAAAAACCATCACCCTCAATGGAGTCGCGTGCAACGAACTCTTTTCCACGATCGAAGCCGTCAAGGCGACGCCATTGATTGCGAAATTCAAATTTCGCATCCGGAATCAGTGGGAAGAAGGAAGCCGGAATCATTCCACGGTCACAACGCTCAGCGGCGCGAATCAGGAACTATCGCACCCGGTTCCCTTCCGCCTCGAAGCGGATGAACCGGCGATCTTGCTCGGGAAGGACATGGCAGCGAATCCAGTGGAGCATCTGCTTCATGCACTGGCATCGTGCCTAACCACATCGATGGTGTATCACGCGTCGGCGCGCGGCATTCAGATCAACGCAATCGAATCGTCGTTTGAGGGCGACCTCGACTTGCACGGATTCCTGGATCTCGATCCGAAAGTACGCAAGGGTTGCCAAGGCATTCGCGTTAACTTCAAGATCAGCGCCGACGTGCCCGACGATCGCTTGCAGGAAATCGTGCAACTTGGCACCGGTCATTCGCCGGTCTATGACTCACTGACCAACGGCGTGCCAGTCTCGGTCACCGCCGAACGGCTCTGAAATCCACGAAGTAAATCTGTTGAGGGATCTGTATTCGCTATGAAAAACCAGGTCAAAAAAGGAGAGAGGAAAATGTCAGAAACGAAAGATGCGCTTCAGAAATGGTTGATCGGAACGTTGACGGGGGCTCTGTTGTGCGGCGCGATTGCCATAATTCCGCTGCATGCACAGAGTCACGCCGACCATCAGCAGCAAAACGCGAAACTCGTCGAGGACGTTCGCAATGCAACGAAGCAGTTTGTCGACGTGAACAATGCTGGCCCGGCAGGGTACGAGCCGGCGTTCGGCTGCGTCAGTGGTCCAGACCATGGTGCGATGGGAATCCACTATGTCAACGGCACGCTTGTGCAAAAGAACGAACTCAACATCGATTATCCTCAGGCGCTGATCTACGAGCCTGTTGGAAACAAGCGCCAGTTCGTGGGCGTCGAGTACATCGTCGACGCAAAGAAATGGCTGAAGGATCACGACAACCAGACGCCGTCGCTCGACGGGCAGGACTTCCAGTTCGTCGCTGCGCCAAATCGTTTCAACCTCCCTGACTTTTTCGAGTTGCACGTTTGGGCGTGGCGCGAAAACCCCCAAGGCGCTTTCGTGGATTGGAACAATCACGTGAGCTGCGAAGGAGAATGACTCGAAGGCAATACAACTCAGCCCACCACTAGGCACCACACCCAGCCTGGTGGCGACGAGAATGCCCGCTCAGCTCTCCTGAGTGGGCATTCGTATTTGCAACCACCGATGAAGCCGAATCTTTCGGCTATCGCCATATCCGTTGCATAGCAAGATGAGCCGAAACTGCGATTCGTCGAACCTGACAGTCCTCGCTTGCTGCTCGTTGGAAATCCAGCTTAGAATTCTTGGCGAGAGAACTGCAACGTTGAATCAGCTCGCCCAATCCAATGGAATTCGTGGTCGGACCAGCCATGGGCGGTTTTGGCTCGCGCTCTGCGTGCCCGCGTTCCTGCTTTTCGCCGTCGCGCTCACCCTTGTGCCTTGTGCTGCAGCAGGAACCGCCGACTCGAGGCCGGCACGAGCATCTTCGGCGCACGTCGCGACACCTCTGACCATCGCCGACTTCGATGGAGACCAGCGTCCCGACTTGGTCTCTGCCGATATCGGGCAGCAGATTGCGTCTCGCACGGTTTACAAGATCGCGATCGAGCTGAGTTCGGGCGCGCGCTCGACGTTGAATTTGGCGGCGCCAGAGGGCGGCCTTCAACTTGCTTCCCGCGACGTGAATGGCGACGACTTACTCGACGTCGTTGTTACGACCGCGTGGACGAGCCGACCGGTGGCCGTGCTCTTGAACGATGGCCAAGGCAATTTTACGGAATTGAGCCCGGAGCAGTTTCCCGGGGTGTTTCCAGATTCCGGCTCAACCCTCGACGCGACGAACACCGAAATTCGCGATTCGCTAGGAGCAACGCTGCCACGCTACGAATCGATCGCGCTCAAGCCGCTTGCGTTAATCGATTCCGTTTACCTGGCGCGTCTACAAATTCCGGATTCGTTTTGCTTTTCGCTTGTCTGCCGCAACGGCTCTTTTCTCGGGCGCGCCCCTCCCCTTTCGATCCTCTCGATATAAATCAAAAAACAGAGTCAATTGCCTCGCGTGTTTCTGTCTCGATGAGAGATCCGCACCGCATAAGCGGATAGAAACCGTTCGCAGGCTGCTTTTCTAATCGCCGGAACTCCAATTCCGACTAGGCGGATACACACACGTGTAAGCCGCAGCACCGCATTCGCAAAACGCATCTTCGACGCCACCACTCGAGATCGAAAAAGGATTGAACGATGATTCGCAAGCTTGTCGATTTTTCTCTGGAGAACCGCATTCTTGTACTTGCCGCCGCGCTGCTATTGCTGGCTTGGGGAGCAATTTCGTTCCATCAATTGCCCGTCGAAGCGTATCCGGACGTCGCGAACAATTACGTCGAAATCATCACGCAATGGCCTGGAATTTCGGCGGAGCAGGTAGAACAGCAGGTGACGATTCCGTTAGAAGTGGTGATGAATGGTATCCCGCACGTTGTGCATTTGCGCTCGTTCTCGCTGTTCGGCTTGTCGGACTTGAAATTGATTTTCGACGATGAAGAGGAGAACGCATGGAATCGCGAGCGAGTCCTCGAGCGATTGTCGCAAGTTGCGTTGCCGACCGGAGTGATTCCGCAGATGGGCACGGACTGGAGCCCCGTCGGACAAATTTACTTCTACACGTTGCGTAGTTCCAATCCGAAGTACGACGTGATGGAGTTGAAATCTCTGGAAGACTGGGTTGTAGAGAAAAATCTGAAAGCGGTGACGGATGTGGTCGATGTATCCAGCTTCGGCGGACCTACGCGCGAGTATCAGGTTCGGATTGATCCCAATAAATTGGTCTCGTTCGGGCTGAGCCTGAGTCAGGTCGAACAGCAACTCACAAACAACAACGCGAATGCGGGTGGCAGTTTTGTCGAAGCAGGTCTGCAACAGATCAATGTCCGCGAAGTCGGGCTGATTCAGAACGTCGAGGACATTGAGAACACGGTCATTTTGACCAAAACCGGGACGCCGGTACGTATCAGGGACATCGCGGTGGTCGCACAAGGGCCAAAAATCCGCCTCGGACAAACGGCTCGGGCGATTCACCACGAGGATGGAACCGTCGTAGACAACGACGACGTGGTTTCCGGAATTATCGAGCTGAGAAAAGGGGCAGACGCCGAAGCGGCGCTCCGAGGAATTCACGACAAGGTGAAAGAATTGAACGAGGAAATTCTTCCTACGGGTGTGAAACTCGTTCCCTTTCTCGATCGAAGCGACCTAGTGCACTACACCACACACACCGTTCTCCACAATTTGGTGGAAGGCATCCTGCTCGTAGTAGTCGTGCTCTTCTTATTTCTTGGTAACGTTCGCGGCGCAATTATCGTTGCGCTGACGATTCCTTTCTCGCTTTTGTTCGCGGCAACGTGCCTGAGGTTGAAAGGGATTCCGGCAAATCTTCTGTCGTTGGGCGCTCTGGATTTTGGAATGGTCGTCGATGGCGCCGTCGTGATGGTGGAAAACATCGTGCGCCACGTCACGCACCCCGGCACGGCCCACAAAACCCCGTTGGAGAGGATTCGCGAGGCCGCGCACGAAGTACAGAGACCTGTTTTCTACGCCATCGCCATTATCATCACCGCCTATCTTCCGATTTTTACGTTACAACGCGTCGAAGGACGCTTGTTTCACCCGTTGGCATGGACGGTTGCGTTCGCTCTGCTCGGCGCGTTGCTGTTTTCGATCGTGCTGGCTCCCGCGCTCGCGAGTGTCTTGTTAACGCGCGACATCAAAGAGTGGCGGAATCCGGTGATGGAGTCGATGAAAACGCACTACCGGCACAGCGTGAAATGGGCCATCGAACATCGATTCATCACCTGCGGCGGAGCGCTGGTTGGACTTTGCTTGACCGGTTTTCTAGCGTTCAGTGGAGTGATCGGTTCGGAGTTTCTGCCTCACCTCGATGAGGGAGCCCTGTGGGTTCGCGGCACGCTTGCGCCTAGCACCGGTCCCACAGAAGGAATTCGGGTGATGAATCAGGCTAGGGTCGTTCTTTGCTCGTTTCCCGAAGTT
>JAFAZL010000126.1 GCA_019239815.1 Acidobacteriota bacterium | reverse complement strand
TTTTCCAGCTCTGCGATGGCTTGCTCACTCGTCTTGCCGGGAGCGAGAGCGCGATCGCTCGTGAGGTTGACATAAGCATCAGCCACGGCCAAGATACGTGCCCAGAGAGGAATTTCCTCGCCGCGAAATCCGTAGGGGTAACCGCCGCCGCCGACCTGTTCATGATGACATTCAATGGCCTTTTGCACGCGTTCGCTTCCCGGCAAGGTGTTCAGAATCTCTCCTCCCAACCGCGGATGCATCTTCAAAACATGAAACTCGTCTTCGTTCAACGAGCTTTGCTTATTGACGATGCGGTCGGGAATGAAAATCTTGCCGATGTCATGCACCCGCCCGGCAAAACCGAGCTCGCGAATCTCCTCGGGCACAAATGCCAAGGCTCGAGCTAACACTTCAGCATACTGGCCAACCGCCTCGCCGTGTCCGAGAGCGTTCAACTCCCTGGCCTCCGCGGCGCGGGCCAGAGCTTCGATTGAATCGCGTAACAAAGGCAGATTTTTCGCATCGCCTCCCGAGGCTAATTTGCGCAGAGTGCTAACCAGTTCATCCACCTGCTCCGGACCGGTTCGCTCGCGCTGCAGGAAGCCCTCGATGTACCCGGACACAAGCTGTCGCTGGACGGCGGCACCTTGGTCCTGGCCATAATCCTCGGCGGTTGAGACCCGGTCGCCCCCAGCTTTCTTGGACACGTACATGCCGGCATCGGCTACACGAATGATGTCTTCAGCGGAAAAACCATGCACCGGGAAGCTGGCGACCCCAAAACTCCCTGTGATTTTGTGCTCGCTTAACATGGGGTCGGTCGCCAGCCATAGACGCAAACGCTCGGCCAAAATCTGGGCTTGCTCGACACCGGTCTCGGGCATCAGAATCACAAACTCATCGCCTCCGTATCGAGCCACCACGTTCGATTGCCGGCATTTCTGTTCGAGCAGGCGTCCCACGCGGGCCAGCACCAGGTCGCCTTCCATATGGCCGAAGGTATCGTTGACCTCTTTGAATTTGTCGAGATCAATGAGAACGACCGAGAATGGTCTTCCTGAGCGAGAAGCGCGTTTCCACTCGGCCGAAAGGGCCTCCCAGAAGAATCTGCGGGTTTTGATGCTGGTTAAACCATCGGTAATCGACTGTTGTTGCAGCTTCTGAAATACGAATGAGTTGTGTAAGGCAGTGGCCAGCAAATCGGCGAGCGTGTTCATCACCAACTGATCTTCTTCGGAAAACGCTCGCTCCTGCTCACTCTCGACGTTGAGCACACCCAGCAAGGTATCGCCGTAGGTAATAGGAATACAGAGCACACTGCGCGAGGTGGGCAGCAGTCCTTGAATTTGGCTGGGGTCGGCGGAACGAGTGGAGACCATCTCGCCGGTGCGTGCTACCCGGCCCATGATACCGGTATTGACCGGTATTTTCTTGCCTTTCTCCCGAGCCGTGGCTCCGGCCTCGGCTTTGATTTCGATCTCCTTGGTGGCGTAGTCAAGGATCCCGATGCCAATATGGTCGAAGCGAAAGTTTTTCTGGATGTGGCCGACGATCTCGATCAGCATCTGTTCGGCGTCTTCGCTCGAGATGGCCGTTTTCGAGACGTGGTTGAGAAAAGCAAATTGACGCGATCGGCGCTGCTCTTCGCGAAACAGACGCGCATTCTCGATGGCCACTGAGACCTGCCCGGCGGCGGTTTTGAGAACGTCGAGATCGCGTTGCTCAAAGACATATTCCCGGGTGGTACTCATGGCGGCCATGGCGCCGGTCGGTTTCCCGTTCACCAGGATGGGTACACCGCAAAAGCACTTGGCGGGGCGTTTGGGAGTGTAGGTGACTCCCAGCCGTTCCCGCACTCGGTCCAGATCCGAGCGGATCAGGAGCGGCCTCGCCGTTCGCATCATGTATTCGGTTAGTCCGTTATCCAGCTTGCGCTGGCGGGGGGCCAAAAATTGCCCATCCTCCACCTCCAGGTGGAATGCGATTGAGTCCCCTTCCTGAAAGGCCACATAAAAGTTGGAGGTATCGAAGATTTGTCCCAGCTCCTTTTGCACGGTGCGCAGCACTTCCTGCTGATCAAGACGCGAGCTAATGGCTTGGCCGATTTGGGTCAGCAGCTGGTACTCTTTGGTGCGCCGCTGGGCATCGTGCATGACCACGTAATTCTCCAGCGTAAGACCGATTTGCAACGCCAGCCCGATCAGCAAGCGAAGATTCGAGGCTCCGAAAAGCTGCCGCTCGGCGTGGGGGAACAGAACAACACCAAAATTGTGCTCTCGGGTTTGCAGGCTGACCGCGGTTATGTTGCGGATGTTTTCGCTCCCCATGGCTTGGCGGAACTGCTCAAATCGTCCCCCCGGAAACGCCGGGAGCGGCTCAGCCATTTCCGGAAGATTGCGGAAGCTAACAAACCCCCCGCGACGGTAAGCCAACTCGCAGACGTATTCGCTGGCGCCGTTGGCGTCCATCTTGGTGGCAATATCGTCAGAAAATCCTAGTTGTACCGAGGGCAGCACCGTACGCCAACGCTCGGAGATGCAGATCACCGCCCGATTGGTGGGCAAGGGCCCGACCAAGCGGCTGAGAATGTTC
>JAFAZL010000239.1 GCA_019239815.1 Acidobacteriota bacterium | reverse complement strand
AGTTCAGCCCATACCTGGGCCCATCGGTAATACGATCCACGAAGAAACTGAAACGGGTCTGCTCGCATTTTCGAATGTTTGCGCCGAAGTGTTGCCCGACAATCGACCCGCACTGTCGCATCCACTGTTCATAACTACGAGTCGCTTGTTCAATTTTCATCGTATTGTGCCATCGAGGATCGGCCTCTGTTCATGGCTTGGGAGTCCGATTAGGTAGGTCACAGGCACGAGTGAACCGCCCTTTAAGATTCCCGCACTCCACCTGTATTGCTCGGACATTTCTGCGGTGCAAAGCTCCCGGAACTCCGACACGGTATATGCCCGGAGACAGGACGCCGCACCGTCGAGCCACATTACCAATGGAATAAGCGGAACAACGTACGTCCAGAAGAATAAGGACACTCCGAACGGCTCAACAAGTGGAACGGCAAAAAAGGCTCCAACGCTCATCAAAATCGACATGCCTACCGTTACAGCGTTTCTTTGCGGGACTTCAAAGATCGCGATTCCTTCTCTTCGTCGAACAGCGTTCTCAAGGATGCGTTTTAATTGCGAACGGTTGAAGTGATGTGCGGAATTAAAGAGAGTCTGAAATCCAGACAGGCTCGTCGGAACGTCGGTGGCGTCAAGGGAATCACCCATATAACTGATCTCGCGCGATTGTCGCTTTCGAGTGCTCAGTCTTTGCTCATTCGGATACTTATCCGTTAAACTTACCGAAAAAGAATGTTCGGGGAACTGTTCCGCTAATCTGATCCACGGACCGCCTGCACCCGAACACAGATCGACAACTTGGCTCGAACCGGCCTTCTTCAGGGCAGGTCGCAGCAACGCAGCGACGGCTCTATGGTATTGCGTCACGTTTAAAAGGCATTGCAAGACGTTCGTTACCGCATCACGCAAAGCCGTAGGAAACCAAGATTGCTCGTGCAACTCACCGAGGTCATGCCGACGCATAGGAGTCTCGCGACTTTGTTAATGACTGCACTCTACGTGTCTTCAACGGGCGCGAGGGAGCTTACAGCGGGACCGTTGAGAACGTGACCTTCAGGATCAAACCTTGAGCCGTGGCAAGGGCAATCCCAACTCGATTCAGTCGTGTTCCAGGCGACAATACAACCCAGATGTGGACAGACTGCGGATCGTCGATGCAGATTACCTTTGGAATCGCGGTAGACCGCTAACTTGGAAAGACCGTCGCGGACAATCGCTCCTGAGCCAGGCTTAATTTCATTTACATCGTCAACATCACCCGGAGTGATCCAATCTCCGTACTGGGCCAAGGTGTTTACATTCTCCCTGCCGAACTCAAGGGCCGCGCGAATCATTTTTCGAGATGGGTCATAAAGCGTCTCCCACGGATTCTTGCGTCCCATGATCAAATCGGTGATCAGGACGCCCGCGATGGTACCGTGCGTCAATCCGACACCCGAGTCGCCGGTAACGATGAAAACGTTTGATTCGGAACCTGGATTTCTGCCGATGAAGGCAAGTCCATCTGCACTGTCCATGATCTGGCCAGACCATCGGAAAGTGGGTTTCCCTAGGTCGCCGAAGTGCTTACGCCCCCAATTCAGCAATCGCGCGTATCGATTTCCGATTTCCTCTTCTTGCCCGGTCTTATGGTCTTCGCCCCCGATTATGAGGACGTCCTCATCAGCATCTTTCGAAGCATTCGGTGCTACGCGTACGTAGTGGAACGGGTCTTCGGTATCCCAGTACAGAGCTTTGTGGACGGCGCCTTTGGGTATCGGCACACCGATGGCATAGGTCCGGTAAGCGGCCTGTTTCGTATGCATGGTCACCCAATCGTTGAACGGAGTGTTTCCTGCGACAACGGCAAACGACGCTGCAAATGTGCCGCCGTCCTTCGTTTTTATCTGCGCGATGTCGCGGCCAGAGACGCTGACCGCTTCTGTATTCGTGAAAATTTTGACACCGGCATCTTTTACGGCGCGGGCCAAGCCCGCCATATATTTCCCGGGATGAAACTGAGCTTGATCCTTGAAATGAACGCAAGGTCCCTTTATCGATGAAACAGGAAGATCAGGTTCCATTGCCACATCGAGCCCAGCTTTTCGAGCAGCTTCCAACTCTTCGTTCAACTCTTTTACCGAATCTCGCGACCCGCGAAAGATGTAGCCTTCGACTCGTTCAAAGTCGCAGTCGATACGCGCCTCTTCGACAATGACCTCAATCGCCCTGATAGCAGCCGTGTGGCTCTCCGCCGCAAGCTTTGCACCCCGTTCACCGTGGTAACGCTCAATTTCACGGTAGCCTGCATCGACTGCGTTGCTCAAATGAGCCGTGGTGTTGAGAGTTTCCCCATCTCCGATTGAATGCTTTTCGAGCAGGATTACGTTCTTATCCTCGCGGGCTAGGAAATAAGAGATCGTCAACCCGGCAATTCCGCCCCCAATCACGCAAACATCGCACGGGTCAACAGAATGGGAGGTTGCGTGGATCGACTTCGCAGGACTACGCGATTGCCTCCAAACGGACAAGCTACTCTGTTTGGGACTTGATGCGCTCTTCTTTGTGCGCTTTGGGAGTGTTTCAGACAAAGCCCCTCCTCACAACCGACAGAAACTGCGAAATTTTAGCAGTCGTTGCGGATGCCGAAATAAAGGGAAGCCTTTAGATTAGCCCCTGCTTTCAGGCATGCAGCTGGTATCGCCGAAGAGATGGGATTAGTGAAGCTAATTGGTCCGATGGTTGGCGACTGGCAGGGTCGCCGCAGGCGAGCGCTCTAGGTCAAAGGGCACGCGAGCAAGCCGGCGCACCGCCCATGAGACGACCGTCGCGCGGCAAGCATAGTCCTAAAGTCTCTGAACGCAAGCTCATTTGAATTGCGGACGTGACGCCGAATGCCAAATGTCGTGAAGTTTAATCCAAGATTCGCATCACCTGTACGACCGACCAGTATTTTACAGTGTCCGATAACACTCACAATGAATCGTGCGAAGATTCCTGCTCGCGGCTGCGAGTCTTACGGTTGTTGCGCTCCAAGTGTGCTCAATCCGCCCAGGTCGAGGAGAAACGGGCGGTCAAACGCCTGGCACAACCTATCGTGCCGGAACTGGCCGTGAAGTTGAACCTCAGTGGTACGGCCAAGATTGAAGTAACGATTGCTCCTGACGGAACGGTGAAGTCGACACGCATCATCGGCGGTCATCCAGTGCTGGCATCGGCTGTGGAGAGCGCCGCGCAGAAGAGCACGTTTCAGCCGGGACAGAGAGAGACGGTCGAAGTGATCGAGTTCAAATTTTCAGGAAGATAGAACAATCGTTCCCGCCGTAAGCGCCAGACTCTGCCTTGACCGACCCTCCTGAACTCAATTCAGCTAATCCGCAAGAAGCTGCTACTACATCAGATTTCGTTGCGTCGGATCGTCGTTCCGCTGCCTGCGTTCCGCCTGGCGTCGATCAAAGCGACGGCGGTCATGCCGAGTCCCGACTCCGTCCCGACGAGTCGAGGAAGCTAGACTCAAATATTCGTGTCCAGTGGTGACATAGTGCAGTCGGCCAAGCGTCTCTTGTTTGTTTTAACGAGACGGGCAGTGGGGTTCGGACCCCATCCACCCGCCGTCCGTCACTTCTTAAACCAATCGATCCTCACTCCATAACTCTCGTTCCACTTTTAAGACGGCAAGAGCGATTGCCGCATTTGCTATTTCCTAACGCTCTTTGTCGCCTCGGCTCAATTCTCTAAGTCGAATTTCCATCGCTCTTCAGTCTGAGTGATGACGATAATGAGACGCGTAGTTCGGTTTCAAGTAGCACTGCGGCATAAAGTTGTCTCCAGCGTTTCGGATATCATCACGCGCCGACACCTCGATGGGCAGTGTCCTTTTCAAATTTCTGCCCGTTGAACGAAATATCGCCGTCGAGCTTTTTCGTTTTCACGACGTGGACAGGAAAGGAAGGTTCCATCTCTTTTGCTCCCTCGGGCGGCGGGACTGGGGTGAAATACTCCGCGTACGATACTTCGACGAAGGGCGAGATGCCGTCGTTCCGATGGCTGCCGAGTGTGATCGACCGAATGCGCGCCTCATAGCCACGCGACTTCCGTTTTCCGAGCGCGACGAAGATCAGTTCCTCTTTTTCAAAATTGATCCTATCTTTCAGAATTGGCGCAAGAGTGGGAAGTATCCTCTGCAACTCATCCCCGTTGCGGATGACCCCGTTTTTCGCCTCTCTCGGCCCGTCATCAGCCTGAAGCACCGTGAAGAAGGGAGCGCTATACGGATAATGGCGTCGGTTCGTCATGACCCGTTTTATCAGAGAAATCGCCCCATAAACAAGAAGATCCGGGTATACACGGGTGAACAAATGGGTGTTCCGCATGGCAAATCGCCGCGAGAAATCGTTGCGAAGGGGAAGATCAAAACGATTCTCGATCTCTGGCGAAGATGCCCTACGCCCCCTGGCCTTCGCCTGCTTTTGCGCTTGATGACAGCTCACCTGAGCATGATGTCGTACGAGCGTCACGTCTTGGTAGATGAGATCAATACGTGAATACGAACTTTTGTCACCGCATTCAGGGCATTGATACATCAAATTCTGCGGAACCTCCGGCTTCTTCGGAAAGAAGTAGCTCTCGGCTCCGTCAGTCAAAATCTCCGCATAAAGGCACTCCGACCGGCAGCATTTGCACTTGAGAATTCACCGTTTCGGGCTCATACCGGGAAAATAGCGCCGCGCGAACAGGCCGGAAATACGGGTCTGACCTGATATCAGCATAGTTCTATACCGATTTCAGTGCCGCCCTGGTACTCGCTCTCGTCACTGTACCATGTTGGAATTTGTGGGGCGGTTACTCTTAGGGCGAAGAGACTATTGTTACCTACAGATTGATTTCTGGCTGAGGCGCGTTTAGGATGCTAACTCCACGTTAGGCCGTCCCCACGCTCCCATGCAGGAGGTTCGCATGGTTCACAATTACGATTGGTCCTCTTCCTACGCCGGTGCTGTGCTCGAAAGCGATCAGCTACAAGTCAGTAAGCGGATTTTAGAAGCAGAACTGGCGATCCTGCGACGGACTTGTGAACCGGGATTGGCAAGACGTGAGTGGCAAGCAATGGAAGCTGCGATGGATGTTCTTCATGAATTGCGATTAAGGCGTCACAAATCGCTTTACAGGTTTCGCTAGTGCCGAGGATGAGAGGATTATGGTCATCGGAGATCGTCTGAGAGAACTGCGCGAAGCGAGAAAGTTTTCGCAAGGCGAAATTGAAAAGCGAACTGGCTTGCTTAGGTGTTATATTTCGCGCGTCGAAAACGGGCACACGGTGCCCTCGGTCGACACGCTTGAAAAATTAGCGCGTGCATTGGAAGTGCCGATGTACCAACTTTTCCATGCGGGTGATTTGCCCGCCAACGTCCGTAAAATCAAAGTTGATGACGATGAGGGTTTCGGTTTGAGCGGACGGGAACGAACTTATTTTCTTGCGTTGCACAAAGCCGTCAGCGAGATGACGGCCAAAGATCGCAATCTGCTTTTGCATGTGACCAAGCGGGTTGCGAAACGCAACTGATCGACGAGCAGCGCCAACCCAACTCTTACACCTGCCTCCCTTTCGCGCAAGGCGGACATCCAAGTGACGTATCCCGCCCAGCCCGCAATACGAATGATGATCGGAGGGATCAGCAATGAACGTAAGAATCGCAGCGATGACTTTGGGCTTGTTCGTAGCTTCAGCCTCGACTCTCTGGGCGCAAGATGAACAAAAGACGACCCACAAAAAAACACGAATGCTTTCGGGTTGTCTCCAAAAGGGAGACAGCGAGAACGAGTACAAGCTGACGGATGCCAAGGGCGACAACTGGGAAATTAAGAGTGACACGGTTGCGCTCAGCGAGCACGTCGGTCATACAGTCAAAGTCACAGGCGTAGTTTCAAACGCAATGGCGCACGGCGCGAAGGAAGACGCAAAAGAAAAGGCGAGCGAACACGGTGTAGGTGATTCTACCGAACACGGCCACATGACCGTGACCGGGCTAAAGATGGTGAGCGAGAGTTGCTCTAAGTAACGCCGAACGACGGATCAAAAAGCTGGATCGTCGGACTGAACAAACTATCCGCAGGGAGGCGGTGAAGAGCCGCTTCCTTTTTTGTTTTAAATGGATGACAACAGCCGGATCGCGATGCCAAAGGGGCTGTCCGCCAACTTCTCGACACGAACGACGTCACCGAGAAATTCGGACTTGAGCGGCTCGTTCGTCATACTGTAAGGGTAGGTAATAAAGAGGCGCATGCCGACACGATAGTGAGGAACGTGTGTATGGAAGTAGACTCCGTGCTTCGACACGTTTGTGCTAAACGGCATTTCTTCGAAGTGCGCTCCCTCGGACGGTCGTACATG
>JAFAZL010000177.1 GCA_019239815.1 Acidobacteriota bacterium | reverse complement strand
CGAAAGCACGCAGCGCGAAACCGGAAACTGCGGCCTGGCGATTCAGGCGTATTTGCATCGCACCGAGAAAGATATTCAGCGACTGGCGCCGCTGCAGCCGAAGATTCGCCTCGTAAAAGGCGCCTATCGCGAGCCCGCGAATGTCGCCGTGCAGGGCAAGCCTGCCGTCGATGCGAATTACAAAAAGCTGACGACGATGCTCCTGGAAGGTGCAACGCGCGGTTCCTACTTCCCCGCCATCGCATCACACGATCCGTTCATGGTCGCGCATGCGCAAAGCGAAGCCGCCCGCCTCGGCCTTCCAAAAGACAAATACGAATTGCAGATGATCTACGGCATCCGGCGCGACCTGCAGCAGCAGGCCCACGACGCGGGAAATATCTTACAGGTGTACGTGCCTTTCGGCACCGACTGGTGCCCTTACTTCATGCGCCGCCTCTCAGAGCGCCCGGCGAATTGCTGGTTCGTGCTGCGAAGCCTGCTGGCCGAATCGTCGAGCTGAGCACCCCGCGCTCGGAACGAGCCTACTGAATGACCACCGGCGTCGTTTCGGCGAAGAGCTGCTGTACTTCACTATCGCGGGCGACAAAGCGCACGACGTAATCTCCAGGACCTAACATGAAATTGCTCTCGTAAGCCTTCGCCGCCGACCGCTCGGCCGGGTCCACCGTATCGTCATCCTTCCAACGAACCGCGATCGTGCGCGAATTCCCATCAATATATTTCCCATTGCGATCAAAGATTACCGTCGCAAAGAGCAACTGATTGTGCTTCTCGTTGTCCGCGGTACCTGCCGGCATTTGATTTAGATCAATGTGAGCCGCCACGGTCAGGCGCGCTTTCTCGCCATCGCCCTTGACCGTCTGAATGCGTACCTCCATCGGCAGTTCGCGGGATTCAACGCTTGTATACAGTGCCTGCTGCACTTCGCGGTTAGCAGCATCTTCCGAGCCGGGATTCTGCGGCGCCGAAAGATAATTGCGTCGCGCCGACACGTTGTATTTCTCTTTCGAATTGACCGCCACTTTCAACGCGTGCAGCTTGCCGTCCGGTTTTGCACTTGCCGGCGAAAAACCTAGCAAGTAAACGAATTCCGGCGCGCCACCGATGCGCTGAAAACCAGCGTCAAGATCGTTCGAACTGCGATAGAACGCGCCACCGGTTTCCGCGGATAGCGACGCCATCACTCCCTCGACGGCAACGTCGTATTCGGCTTTCTGCTTCACCTTTTGCTGCGCGAGTGCGGGATTGCTGCCGCGCTCCGTCGCATCGCCGATCAGGTCGGCACCGTAGAGTCCGCGCGCATCGAGCGCGCTGATGGTGATGTGCGAGCGCACAGCGACGTCGATAATCCGTATTTGCGCGGCATTGCCCTCGGTCGTCATGAAACCAGACGATGCTAGGAGCAGATTCCGTTCGCCGGGAGTGGTCGCGAGATGCGCGACAGCCTGCTGTAAAGCGCCAAAGGAGACGCGCGATTCGCGGTCGCCTGCCTCGAGGGCGCGTTGTGCCGCTTCCTGGGCCATCTCGGCAGCAGCATTCTGGTCTCGAACGTGGCATTGCGTGATCGCGTCGCTCATCGCCAGGGCCGAGGCGGCGCTATCGCCTTGATTGATGATCGCGTTAGCTTGTTGGTAGGTGACAGTTGGGCAGTCGCCCATGCCCGTGCCGGGAAGGTGCTCCGATTTGAGGCGAGCCAGCGTCTCGTTCAATTTGTTGCGATCGTCGGTGAAGTCGAGCGCGATTTTTCCCGAAGTGGTGAAAATGCCGAGGCGCTCGGTGGCGAGATCGACTTTCGTGAGGTAGCGCTGCGCAGCACCACGGACCCGATTCATGTTTTCTGTTTCAAGATGTACGTCATCGAAATAAACGGCTGTGAAGCTTCGCGGCGCGACAAACACGTGCCCTTGCCCGCCAGTCGGCGCCGCAGAGCCCGTTGCATTTGTCGAGGCACCTCGGGCGGTTGGCTGCGCGCCGGGCTGCTCGACTGAGAAAGAAACGATCTGCTGCGGCTTGTTGTTGTCGAGAAGGGTAAAGTCTTCGGCGCGAAGACTGCCGACTGCGTGGCCACCGGAATCGCGCACAACCACCGGCACGAGTACAAGGTTGACGTGTACGCGCAAGACTGCGCCGGCATTTTGAGAACTGCTCGTCGCTGTGGTGGTCGGAGGAGGAGGCGGCGTCGGCGATTGGCCAAGCAACACGCACGTAGACAACAGCGCGATGCCGGCAACGCCGCCCAGCCAAAACGAACGTCGCATCAATCAACCACGTCGAAATCGACAACGCGATTCGGCGCGTTTTGCTTGGCGCTGTCCACCGCCTGCACCAGAAGTTGGTAGCCGCCCGCTGGCAGATCCTTGACCGCCACCTTCAATCCCACCGGAATCACCGGGTTCCCCTTCTGTATAAAATCCTCGGCTGGCATTGCGCCGGTAAACATGACGTCTTTTTTCGACGCCCGGTCAACGATGTGGTAAGCAAACGCAACCTTCGGCGGATTGTCGCCCGTCAGCAGCGGTTCGTAAATTTCCGTGTACATAACGACGTTGTCGGATTTCTTGAAGCGGTTGGTTGCCGATGGCACAACCTGCAATCCCTTAACAATCAGCGGAGTGTGGTCTTCGAGTAGCGCCGTGTCGAGCCCGTTCTGTGTATCTGCGACGCGCGTCGGATTGTTGGTCATGACGATGCCGCCGAGGCTAAGAGCTTTTCCATCGTAAGGATCGATATGCAGCGGTGTTTCGAACTTGCCGAACGCGTCGCCACCTCCACTCAGCACGACGGTGAGCTTGTAGTCTCCCGGCACGGCGTCGAACTGGTTTTGATACTGATACGACTCTTTTTGAAACGCCTTTAGATCATCCTTCTCAAGATCGAGATCGATGGTGTCGCTGAATTTCGCACCGACTGTTCCGTCTGGCTTGTACGCGATGCCAAGCACATTCACCGTCGAGTGATACTTCCCTTTGTCTTTGTCGAACTTCAGTGAATCGGCAGGAACTTCCATCGCGAGGTTCACGCGCGCCACGTTCGGGGCCGTGTAAAAATAAGGCGACTCAAGATTTCCATGAATCGAACCCGCTTGTCCCACCGCGGCGGCGCGCGCCTCGAGTTGTTTCTCCAGCGGCTTGCCTTCGAGCGGATTTTCCGGCCGTGCGTTGCAATAGCCGGTGCGTGAGCGCACGTTCAGTCCGCCATGATTCATTTTCACTTTGAGTGTGTGGCAACTTCCTTCGGGCGAATCTTTTGGAACATAACCAAGGATGTAGAACTCGTTGCCCTCTTTCGCGATGCGATCGAGGCCGCCAACCAGATCGTTCGTGTTGAAAATCGTGAAACCACCCGTGCCGTCGGCGAGCAACGCGAGCACTTCTTGGTTGGTCGTCACCGAAGGAGGCAGCGACGGGAGGATGTTGCGCGCCTGATTAAACGGACTATTCGGGTTCAACGGGTTATAGGGGTTGTAAGGATTGTAGTTCGTCGGCGCGCCTCGGGTTCCGCCGGGAGTTCCGGTGGTCGGTGTGCCGCCGGTTTTGCCGCCACCACTAGTCGTGCCGGTGCCGCCGCCCTTGCCGCCTGTTCCGCCTCCGTTGGCGCCGCCACCGGTGCTGCCCCCTCCGCCGTGCCCGCCTCCGGCGCCACCTCCTGCCCCGCCACCCGCGCCACCCCCGCCGCCACCGGGATGTTGTGGTTCGAACGACGATGGCGAATAGGAAGCCAGAACGAAGCGTGGCTTGTCCGTCTGATTTGGTGCAACACCGTGCGAATTGTTCCGCGCCATGCCGCCGGGAACCGGCGCGGTCAGACCTCGCACATCGAGCGAATAAACCGCGACGTTCGCTCGATTGCAGGCGTCGATTGTGGCAAGGAGTTCCGAGTGCGACGTTGGATCGAGCGGGAACCCCGCCGAAAACAACACCAGCATCTTGCGTCCCGGCACCGACTGTAAATTCTTCGCCAGCGTCCGCATCGAGAGCAACATCGTCCGCACACCGAACTCGGCTTCGTTGGCCGTGATACCCAACAAACTCGGCTCGCCGATCGAGCCGCTGCTGCTTGTGTCGGTGGTATTCGAAGCGACTGCCGACGTTTTCGCATTCTTTACGACTGAATGCAACACGTCGGCATTCGCCGTAAAGTTCTGAGTAATGCGTAGCGTTCCGCCGAATTCGACGACAGCCATCTGGCGATCAGGCCCCGCGTTCGCGTCGATGAACTTTCCAGCGGCCGCGCGCGCCTGGATTTGATCAGGCAAGGCCATCGATGAGTTGTCGAAAAACAGAATGAGATATCGCTTGATCGATTTGTTCGCTTGAATTGCAGCGTCTACACCGCTCGAAAAACTTGAGACTTGCTGTTCCTTGTTGTCTTCGTAAACTTTAAAGTCCCCCTGCTTCAGATCGTGGACGTAGTTCCCTTTTTTGTCGGTCACCACGGCATCGACAATGACGAGTTTCGATTCCGCCCTGATGACCGGACTTTGCGCGGGTGCAGGATTTACCGGCGCCGATTCGGTTGGCGTCTGGGCGGCGGGCGGCGCGGGCTGGGCAGTCGGATTCGACGAAGCCGGCGCGTCCTGCGCTCCCACCGCTCCTGCCCAGCCCGCCAGAGACATCGCGAGCATTACCAAAAGGACGTTGCGAAATTGGATTTTTGTAGATCGCGTCTTCATATGCTTCCCCAAGAGCACTCACCTGAGCCTGACCCAACAAAACTCAATACGGTATCGTTACCGCTCCGTTCTTCGCGGCCATCTGCGCGCCTTCTCCATCGCGCACCACCATCCGCACCAAATATGTTCCCGGCTTGATGTCAAAGCTCGATTTCACCGTTAACCCGGTGTGATCGAGGCGCGCCAGCGTCGGGTCAAGCAGCTTCATCTCGAGGATTTTTTCTCCGCCAGTGATGAAGTTCCCGTTTTCATCGAAGATGGCAGTGGCGAAAGTAAGGTTGTCTTTGCTCCGCCCAGCATCCTTCCGAAATCGAATCGCGTTCACATCGACATGCGTCAAAACCGCGAGCTTTGCCTGCGTGTCGCTACTCTTGAAAAATTGCGTTTGCAATTCGATCGGCACATCGCGAATCTCTTCTTGCGAGAAAATTGCCTCCTCAATTTCTTCCTTCGCAGCCTCAGCGGGATCCTTGATCGTACGAGGCGCGTAATATCCATGCCGCGCCTGAATCGTCACTTTGGCTTTGCTCACCAGCGATACTTTCAACGCGTGGTAGTTCCCGTCGATCTTCAGGTTTTGAGGAGAAAACGCGAGCAGGTACGCGTACGCGGGCGCCGCAGCGGCGCGCTGCATCCCGACATCGAGGTCGTTGCGATTGTGAAAGAATGTTCCGCCCGTGCCATCCGCCAGTTCACCGAGAATTTCGGTCTGCGCGAATTGCGTCTGCAGCCGAAAGGTCATCTTGGGCCCTTCGCCACGGTAGGTTCCCGTTGAGGGACCCGAAATGTCGCCCATCAAGTCCGGCGCATAAAGTCCTCGCGCGTCGATCGTGTTGATAACGACCCCGGCTCTGTTCGCGCGGTCGATCAAATCGCCCTGTCGGCGCGTATCCGCTGTCAACATAAATCCCGGTGAAACGAACACCATCACGTGTTGCCCGGGCATTCCGGATAGGCGCCGCAAGATGTCTTCGAGGTGCCGGTAGACGTACTGCGTCTGTTGGTCACCCAACGAAAGAACGCCGCGCGCCAGTCCATGGACGGTGTTCGTGACCATATTGACTGCTTGTGCCTCCGCCTGCCCGTTTTCCGGCACATTTGTATTCGTGCACGCGATGTATTCTTCCACCGCAACTCCCAGCGCTACATCGTTGTGGAAATTCTCGATCTGATCCGCCTGGTAGTAGCTGATGTCCGGACAGGCGGGGATTCCGCCACCGCCTTGAATCGGCCTTGGAACGATTTTCAGGAGTGCATCGCTCAGTTTTCTGCGGTCCGACGTGAATTCCTCGGTCGCTTGCCCCGATGTGGTGTAAATCCCGATGCGGTCCGAGAGCGCCAGCGAATCAAACAATTTTCCCGCAGCCGTTCGCACCGCAACCGCGTCGGTGTCGATCAGACTTATATCGTCGAAAACAACGGCGACAAATCTTTGCGGCAGCGTCGGCACTGGAGTCACCGTTGGCGCGCCGCCCTCGGGATTTTCCGTCGTGACTGCCTGAGCCTTCACTGCATTCGTCTCCGGCGTTTCGACTCGGAACGAGGTGATCGTCTGCAGTTTGCGATTGTCGAAGAGTTGAAAATCTTCCTTCTTCAACCCCGGGATGATCTTCCCCGATTCATCGCGCACCACCACCCGCACAAGTACTTCATTGACGCGCACCTTAAAGGTGGGCGCCGTGTCGTGCGTCGTAACTTCCGCAACATTCGCGTCGCTCGGTTTGTTGGCTCCCGAAGATGTCGCTGGCGGTGTGGCGGGCTGCTGTGTTTGGTTAGAAGTGGCTGGCGCCTGCGTGGAAGTTTGCGTGGCTGGCGTGGGTTCAGTCGGAGGCGGATTCTGCGCCGCGGTCGCTCCCGCGACCAAAAGCCACGAGCCCACGACTAAAAACAACCCGACCCGGCGATAGGCCAACGGGCTTTGTGCCGCACTCAGCATAATCCCACTCCCGCCCCTAGCGGTGCGCCCTCGACAAAGCATTCAGAACGCAGGGGATACCGATCGGTGACTTGACTATACGCAACGTCAACCGATTGTCAATATAATGTACCCCGCCCCGCCGAACGGTACGCCTCAAGAACCCAAACCTCTTGCGCTTCGATCCGCCGCAGGACGTACCGCTCCCCGTTCGCCAGCCGCACCCGAAAGAACGTAGCTCCCGGCGAATACCACCGATCCTCGACCTCCTCTACGTCATGAGCTTCGCCGTCGATCTTCACTCGCACCGGCCGCTCGTCGGCCTTATATCCAGAGTACGTCTCCACCACTACGTGCTTCTCAACTCGGTCCGACATTAGCGTGCGCCTGCCGTCGCTTCATCTCCGCCGACTCCGCGTTCCACGCCGCCCCCAGAAAAACGATCACCGCGGAAATCTGCATCCAGATCAACAAGCCAATCACCGCTGCCAGCCCGCCATACACCACGTTGTACGGCACCCGCCGCACATAAAATCCAAAGAGGAGGTCGGCGATCCACCATAACGCCGTCGCCGCAAGGGCACCCGGCAATACGTTGCGCAAGCTCGATTCGCGTGGCCGCGCTACGCGATAAATAATCGTCAGCGCCAGCGTCGCCAGAAAAATCGCCATGCCGTGGAAGAAAACTCCCCAGAGTGTCTCGATAGTTTGGTTCTTCCCCAGTTCGAACGCCACCCATCGACGAATCGGGCGCCCGAAAACGCCAAGCAATGCCGCCACCATGAGCGGCGCAATCGTAATCATCAGCAGCGCCACGCTTCGCAATTGCCGAGTCCAGTATCCGGGGCGGTCGTGATCGCCATAAATTACGTGCACACCTTCCATCAGCAGGCGCATCACTTGCGTCCCGGCCAGCAGCGTTCCAAACAGTCCTACCAGCGCCCATTTCCATGCATCCGGTCCGCGGTTGACCAGAAATTCCGAAACGATCTGCTGGCTGCCGGGCGGCAAGAGGTCCGTCATATCGATGATCAAGTCAAACATGCTGGTGCGGCGGCCGATGGGGCTCGTCGCGATTCCGACGAGGATCAATAGCGCCGGAAAAAACGCGAGAAAGAGGTTGTACGCGACGGCTTGCGCGATCATGTTGGTTCGCGGGAAGACGCGTCCAAACACGCCGAAAGCGCGCTTTGCGAGGGCAGCCGAAGCAATCATGCCCCGGCATTATACCCATGCTGGAAGCCCGCGTACCGTTCGAAGCTCTGCGCAAGCATAGAGCTTTCTACGCTATGCAAGGAGCTGCAGGAATCCAAAAACAATGCGAAAGCGCAGCCTTCCAAAATCGGGATTCGAACGCTTGAAATGGAATCTGCTTAGGAAGGAAAACAAGGCCCGGCAGTTCGCCGGGCCTCTATACAAATGATACGTTATCAGAAAGGACACCGTTTGTCAAGACCAATTTCATCGATAGTGCGTGCACCAAAGACGGCTCCGCAAGCAATCGCGGTGAGCAACAGGTTTTCAGGATCAATCGGGTGCCGGTACCGCAATGACGTGTGCGTGATGTAGTACAAAAAGGGGAAAACCACCGGATAGACTGCGGGCGGAAACGCGAACTCGCTTCTCTTCCAGACCAGGACGGCAATTCCCGCCAGCGCCCCAATTCCCGAAATCATCGCGCACAAGATCAGACTTCGCACCAGCCACGAATCCGTCGCCACAAATTTGTCGATTGGATTCGGAATCCCTCCCCAAAACGCAATGAACCGCTCGT
>JAFAZL010000164.1 GCA_019239815.1 Acidobacteriota bacterium | reverse complement strand
ACTCTTCGAGCACCTTCATCGTGGTCGCAACTTTATCGCCGCCCGCAGATGTTGCGGCCGACATCGCGTTTTCGATGTTCCCTGCGCTGCGGTAGACCATTGATTCGACGGCAAAAAGCTGAATCGCCATCTCGGCCAGCTTTTCTTTCATCAAGCCGAAGTCGCCGATCTGTTTGCCGAACGCTTTGCGCTCTTTCGTGTACTTCGACGCGGTCATCAATACGTGTTTTGATCCGCCGACTGCCGAGGCGCCGAGCGTGAACCGCCCCGCGTTCAACACGTTGAATGCGACGATGTGCCCGCGGCCAATCTCGTGCAGCACGTTTTCCTTAGGAACTTTGCAGTTCTCGAGAAAGATCGGTGTCGTCGAGCTGCCGTGAATCCCCATCTTGTGTTCTTCGTATCCGGGCTTGCAGCCCGGATACGCGCGCTCAACAATGAATGCAGTGAACTTTTCCCCATCAACTTTGGCAAAGATCACATAGAGATCGGCGAATCCCCCATTCGTGATCCACATCTTTTGCCCGTTCAGAATGTAGTGAGTTCCTTCTTTGTTCAGTTCGGCGCGGGTGAGGGAATTCTGCGCGTCCGATCCTGCTTGCGGTTCCGACAAACAATACGCGCCGATCAATTCCGCCGAAGCCAGCTTCGGCAAATACTTCTTCTTTTGCTCTTCCGTTCCGAAATAAACGATCGGCAGCGTGCCGATGCCCGCGTGCGCGCCGTGTGTTACCGCAAACCCGCCATAGATCGAAAGCTTTTCTGTCAGGACAGTCGTGGCAATTTTATCGAGTCCGGCGCCGCCGTATTCTTCCGGAATGCCGCCGCTGACAAGACCGACTTCCGCGGCCTTGCGAACCATCTCGGCCATCAAGCCAGGCTTTTTGTTCTCGAGATCCTTTACGAGCGGGAGAACTTCCTTGACCACAAACTCTTCCGCCGTTTGCCCGATCAGTTTCTGATCGTCGGTGAGATCCGCAGGAGTGAACACATCCGCAGGGGCTGGCGATTCCAACAGAAAGCTTCCGCCTTTAGCAGCTTGTCGATTCAAAGTAGCCGTGGCCATGATCTTCCTCCTTGAATCTCACAACGAATTCCGACGAACTCGTGAATCCCCAGTCTATAGACTCATGATACGCGCCTGGCGGGGCACTTCACAGCGGCGGCGCCTTCGCGTGCAGCGAACGCCAGTCCTGAACGCCAGTACAGTTATGCTCCGGCTCCGCCAAACAGGCTATAGAGCAAAAGTCCCAGCACAATCGCGGTGAACACGACGTACTTCCAATCCTTCTGATACACAAACGCGAAAAGGGAAAACACGACGCGAGCGACGGGAGTCGCAATCAGCACGAGCAATCCCAATTGAATCAGACCTCGCGCGTGCAGCGCTTTCACGTCGGCAAAAATTCCCGGGATCGTGCGCAGATCGGATGGCTCGCCGCTGAAGACGTGGTAGTCGGTGACAGGAGTCTTGTGCCGCATCAGGAACAGGATTCCGCCAAAGAGCACGATCGATGCGGCCAAGATCACGCCGGTACGCAGGAGGATGCCCATGATCGCATCCATCTTCTGATCTGCTTTCAACAGATCGGCAGCCGCGGCGTCGTTTGTTTGCGCGTTCGCCATCGATTCAGATTCTTCCTGTAATTCCGCTGTAAATCATTTCCAACGCGAGCGCGCCAATCACGCAACTGAAGACGACGCGGAGGACTCTCACATTCGCGTTGGCCAAAACGCGAGCGCCGGTGAGCGAGCCCATTAGAACGCCGATCATCACCGGCATTGCGAGCCCGGGATCGATGTAACCGCGACTCAAGTAGATTCCAGCGCTCGCGGCAGCGGTAACTCCAATCATGAAGTTCGACGTCGTCGTCGAGACCTTGAAGGGGAGCTTCATCGCCTTGTCCATTGCAAGGACTTTCACTGCGCCGGAACCGATTCCGAGCAAGCCGGAGAGAACCCCCGCGACAAACATCAGGGCGAAACCGAACGGAATTCCGCTGACGTGGTAACTCTCGAGTCCGTTCGGAGTTGGATAGGTGCTGTCCATGCGGAGCCACGTCGCGAGGCGATCGGGTTTTTGTCTTACTGCGTCGTGAGGTTGTGGACGAATCGAGGTATAAGCGGAATAAATCAAAACGAGGCCAAATATAATCGCGATGACATTCGCTTTGAGATAGAGCGCGAGACCTGCGCCGGCGAGCGCTCCGATGGTGGTCGCGATTTCTAAAAACATGCCGACGCGAACGTTGGAGTAGCCCTCTTTCACATAAGCGGCGGCTGCACCGCTGGAAGTCGCGATGACGGATACCAGCGCCGCCCCGATCGCGTATTTCAGATCCACATGAAACACGAGAGTGAGGAGGGGGACAATGACGACGCCGCCGCCGAGGCCGGTCAATGCGCCGAGAAATCCAGCCAGCAGCGATCCGAACCAGACGATGGCTGTGAACTCGGCGGTGTTCAATCATCGCTCCTGAGTTTTTCTCGGTGCGTCGAAGAAAACTTCATTTACACGCGTTCAAAAATTCCTGCGGCGCCCATGCCGCCGCCGATGCACATGGTCACCATACCGTATTGGGCGTTCTTTCTCTGTAAATCGCGCGCGAGCGTGGCCGTGAGTTTTGCTCCCGTGCAGCCGAGTGGATGGCCGAGCGCGATGGCTCCGCCGTTTGGATTGACACGCGTCGAGTCAAGCCCGGCCTGTTGAATCACAGCGAGGGACTGTGCGGCGAAGGCTTCGTTCAGCTC
>JAFAZL010000092.1 GCA_019239815.1 Acidobacteriota bacterium | reverse complement strand
GCCGACATCTACCGCCCCAAAGCCGAAGGAAAATTCCCCGTCATCCTCATGCGCACGCCCTACGACAAAAGCGTCGGCTGGGCCGCCGCCCCCGCCTATCAAGTCGCCGCCCACGGCTACGTGATGATCGTGCAAGACGTCCGCGGCCGTTACACTTCCGACGGCGAGTTCTACACCTTCCGCCACGAAATCGCCGACGGCTACGACGCCGTTGAATGGGCCGCCGCTCTTCCCTATTCCAACGGCAAGGTCGGCATGACCGGCGGCTCTTACGTCGGAGCCACGCAGATGCTCGCCAGCATCGCGCATCCGCCGCACCTCGCTGGCATCATGCCCACCGTCACCTCCAGCAACTATCACGCGAACTGGACCTACCACGGCGGCGCGCTTGAACAATGGTTCGATCAGAACTGGGCCACGCAACTCGCCACCAACACCATGTGGAAGCTCATCGAAAAAGACACCAACGCCCTCGTGGGCACCGCAACTCTTCCGCTCACCGACTTCCCCGCCTTCAACTACAAGGCACTCCCCGCAGGCGCCGAAATCACAAAAGCCGTCGCCCCCTACTACCTCGACTGGCTCGCCCATCCGAGTTACGACGCCTACTGGAAGCAGTGGTCCATCGAAGAACATTTCCCTGACGTCCAAGTCCCCGCCCTCCACATCGGCGGCTGGTACGACATCTTCCTCAACGGCACGCTTCGCAACTACATTGGCATCAAAGCCCACGGCGGCAACGACGCCGCGCGCAACGGCCAGAAACTCCTCATCCAGATCGGAGGACACGCCGGCTTCGGCCGCAAAATCGGCGACGTTGAATTCGGCGACCATGCCATCGAATTTCCTCCGGGCCAAGTCCTCATCGACTACTACGACTTCCTCTTCAAAGGAATCCAGAACGAATTCGCTAACGACAAGCCCGTCCACGTCTTCGTCATGGGCGAAAACAAATACCAGCAATTTTCAGACTGGCCCCCGCCAGAAATGAAAGCCACCCGCTATTACATCCATTCGACCAGCGGAGCGAATTCCCTCCGCGGCGACGGCAGCCTTTCGACGACCGCGCCGAAAAAAGAATCCGCCGACAAATTCACCTTCGATCCCGCAAATCCCGTCCCCAGCATCGGCGGCTCACTCTGCTGCGACATGATTCACTACGAGCCCGGCCCACGCGATCAGCGCTCCGCCGAAAATCGCAACGACGTCCTCATCTATTCCACCAAGCCGCTCGACGCCGACCTGCAAGTCACCGGCCCCGTCACCTTCGAAGCCTGGGTCAAATCTTCCGCCGTCGACACCGACTTCACCGCCATGCTCGTCGACGTCGCTCCCGACGGCTTCGCCACAAATCTCGCCGACGGCATCCTCCGCATGCGCTATCGCGACTCCGACGAAAAGCCCGACCTCATCAACCCCGATCAGGTCTACAAAATCACCGTAGACCTCTGGGCCACCGCCAACACCTTCCAGAAGGGCCACATCATCAGGCTTCAAGTGAGCAGCAGCAATTTCCCCCGCTTCGACCGCAACCTGAACACCGGCGCCAACCAAGCCACCAGCAAAGACTTCGTCTCCGCCACCAACACCATCCTCCACGACGCCGATCACCCCTCAGCCCTGATCCTCCCGGTGATCCCCACATCCCCAAAATGACGTAATGACCGAAGCCGACAGCCACAGCCCTGCCCGGAATGGGCGACTGCGCGTAAAAAGGAGTCCCGTCATTCCGACTGGAGCGAGCCGACTATTTTCTACGGTTCTCTTCTGCCTGCGCTGACACGTTAATGTCCTGTTTAGAATTCATCTCGTAAACTCATGCAAAGTGGTTTACGCTATCAAGCAGATCAACGCGAACACCAATGACCAAGCCAACACTGCAACCCGAACACTCTACAGTCTCCGACAGTTCACACGTCGTCAAAGGCGCGGTTGTGGAAATCCGCAATATCACACTAAAAGAAGCACTAAGAATGGTCAAAGCGCTCGCCGACGGTGCGAGACCCGAAGAAGTTCCATCCTCAACGAAGCCCTAACATAAAAATCTGACGGAAAAATACAACGGGTCACCAAGCGACAGCAAAGCTGTCACGGCGATGCCTCGGCTCTTCGAGTTCATCAACAAGTGCAATAGCGTAATCTTCCATCGAAATCCGGCTCTGTCCCGCAGCGTCGGTAAGCAATGTATCTTTTGAACTTCGATAATGTCCCGTGCGTTTGCCAGGTTCAAACATTGCCGCAGGCGACAGATATGTCCAATCGATCGCAGTCGATCTCAATGCCGCGAGAGCCTTTTCGTGCGAAACCGCGATCGGCACCCATTCGGGAGGTAGCTTCCCCGATTGAATGAGCGTAGTCTCAGGAGCAACCTTCAACACGCCCGCTCCTCCCACCACCAGCAAACGAGACACACAAGCTTGTTCGACCGCTTTCGCAAGCCTCTCACAAACTCCAATCAATTCATCCGTAGCACCTGTTGGCGGAAGCATACGCGCTTACGACGGCATCTGCCCCTTCGATGATGCTCGCGATCTGTGAAACATCCGAAAGATCATCCGTTCGCCACGTCGTCGGGCCAGGGAGCTTTGCGAGCTCGGAACTTCGCACGACGCCAGTCACCTCGTGCACGCGGCGCAGTAATTCCTGCAATATCCGACTCCCTGCCCGGCCAGTCGCACCGTACACCACAACTCGCATCGCGTCCTCCATAGCTTCGCATAACAAATCGCCTAGTTACCATTCCGACCTAGAAGCCGGCGCGCTGACCGTCGCCCACCGCTCCGCGATCCTTCCGCCCTCAAATCGCCACAGAACGAACCCGTGAAACTCCATCGCCTTCCCGGAACCCTGATCGGTCCAGCGCCAGATGTTCCGGCACGCGACCTTGTCCCCATCCGCAAGACAGTCAAGAACCTCGACACGCAGGTCAGTCATTTTCTCGTACATTGCTCGCATCATGTCCTCGTCGCCCTTTACTCCGGTTGGTTTTCCACCCGGCCCGTCATGATCGAGAAAATCCTCAGTCATGTTGTGCCTGATCACATCAGGCTTGCGTCGGTTGACGCAATCTTCGAAGTGCTCGCGAACAATCTTTTTCATTTCCATGGGAGTCAGTTGAGTTGACATAGGATGTTCCTCTTGTGCAGCGTCATTTCTCGAAGCTAGCATGGGAATCTCGCGCGCGTAAGTACGCACAATTTTGTAATCGAACCGCATGAAGGAGGTGACCCCGTGAAACATCACTTCGGGTGCCCGGTGCAGGCCACCACAAATGCCCTCGCCGGCAAGTGGAAGGTCCAGATTGTCTGGCATCTCGCCTACGGACCGCGGCGTTTCAGCGAATTGCGCAGGCTACTTCCGGGTGTGAGTGAGAAAGTGCTTTCGGCGCAACTCCGCGAGCTTAAGAGTGAGCACCTCGTGCATCGAGCCTCAAACGATATGCAGCCTCTAAAGGTGGTTTATTCCTTGAGCCTCGCTGCCAAAGAATTGCTCCCCGCCCTCCACCTACTCTGCACCTGGGGAACGAAGCACCTCGGCGTGCCGTCTCGTCTGCCCCCACTTCCCTTAAAAATCCGATCTCTTCAGCCAAAAAATTGAGCCGAAGAATTGAGATCTCTATCCACGCACCAGCCGCGCAAACCGCTTCGACATTCAGCTTGATTGGTCCAAAGGAAATCGCCCAGATGACACTTTCCTTGACAGCTTAGGAGAAGCGACGTTATTCTCCTGACTTCCTTAGGAGAAACACCCGTCGTGCCTGACAAGACCCAAATCCTCCCGGGAACACTTGATCTGCTCATCCTGAAAGCCGTGTCGCTCGGCCCATTACATGGTTATGGCGTTCTGCTACGCATCGAGCAGATTTCGCATGGCGCGCTGCTCGTCGAACAAGGCGCGCTGTACCCCGCCCTGTTCCGCCTGGTTCGTACCGGAATGCTGAAGGCCAGCTGGGGAACTTCCGACAACAATCGCCGTGCAAAATTCTACGACTTAACTTCTGCCGGGAAGAAGCGGCTCCGAGAAAAGTCCCTCGATTGGAGTCGCCTCTCTGACGCTATTGCGTCTGCCCTCAGCACGGGACCGGAGGCGATATGAGCCTATATTCGAATTTGCGAGCTACCGTGTCCGCGATTTTCCGGCGCTCGCGAGCCGAAGCGCAAATGGAGGAAGAGCTGCGCGCGCACATCCAGAACCGTGCCGAAGACTTGGAGCGGAGTGGGCTTTCGCCCGCCGAGGCTGTGCGCCGGGCGCAACTGGAATTTGGCGGTTACGAGCGCTTCAAAGAGGAGTGTCGCCAGGAGCGCGGCGGCTTTCGATTGGAAACGCTCTTGATGGATGTGCGTTATGGCGCGCGCTTGCTTCGTCGGTCTCCAGGATTTGCGGCGATCGCTATTCTGACACTCGCGCTCGGTATCGGAGCCAACACCGCGATCTTCAGTGTCGTCCATGCGGTTCTTCTACGCCCGCTTCCGTATCCGCATGCCGATCGCCTCACCATAGTCTGGTCACAATGGGGCAATGAGACTCGCGGACCCGCCTCAGGCCCGGAATTAATTGAACTGCGACGCCGTAGCAAATCGTTCGAAGAAATCGGCGGAATCTGGACGAGCATGGGCACGATCACCGAAGCTCTCGAGCCCGAACAAGTCCGCTTGGGATTCGTCACCGCAAACTTTCTGCCCTTGATGACACAGCAGCCAGAAATCGGACGTCTCTTCCTTCCGGGCGAAGACCGCGGCGGCAGCCCGGCACAAATGATCCTTACTGACGGGCTGTGGCGGCGGCAGTTTGGGGCCAATCCAAACGTCATTGGCAAGCCCGCGCGGCTGAACGGCAATGACTTCACGATCATCGGCGTTCTGCCCCCCGATTTTCATCTGCTCTTTCCCGACGGCACCAACGTGATGGCCGATGTTCAAGTATTCATCACCTTTCATGATGATCTCGAAAAACGCGAGCGCGACACCGGTTTCCTACGCCTCATCGGCCGGTTGCGCCGCGGCGTCACCGTGCAGCAAGCGCAAAACGAAGCGGAGACCATCGCCGCACAGTTGCGCCAAGAAGCGAAAGAATATTCCGAGCAGTCACTGCATCTGACGGTCGCGTCGTTGCAACGCGAAGATGTAAGTGCGGCGGAGCCCGCTTTGATTTTCCTGTTCGCTGCGGTAGGCCTCGTTCTGCTGGTCACGTGCGCGAATGTCGCCAACCTGCTCCTGGCACGCGCCAGTAACCGCAATCACGAAGCCGCGATGCGCAAAGCACTCGGCGCGGGCCAGCAACGCATCGTGCGCCAATTGCTTACGGAAAATCTCCTGCTTGGCTTATTTGGTGGCATCGCGGCTCTCGGCATCGGCTGGGCCGCTCTGCGATTTATTCTCGCGATGCAGCCACCGGGAATCTACCGCTTGATTTCTATTCAACTCAATGGCCCTGTCCTTGCCTTCACCCTGGTGCTCTCTTTGCTGACCGCCCTTCTATTTGGGTTGGCGCCGGCCCTCGTAACTTCCCGCGGCGACCTGGTCGACATTTTGAAAGGGAGTGGGCAATCCACTACAGCGCGCCCATGGCTGCGGCACTTGTTGATCGTGAGCGAAGTCAGTTTGGGATTCGTCCTGCTCGCAGGCACCGGTCTGATGGTTCGCACGTTTTCGAGCCTGTTGCGCGTGGACCCAGGCTTTCATGCCGAAAATGTCGTCACGTTTCAGATTTCTTTTCCGTGGTCCCGCTACGATACCGCGACGTCGATCAACAATTTCATGCGAGAGTTTCAGGCTAATCTGGCTGTCACGCCTGGAACCGAATCGGTCAGCGCCGTTTCACACTTGCCCTTCGACGAAGGTCTGGGAAACTGGTACAGCTACTATTGGCCGGAAGGCGCTCCCGCGCA
>JAFAZL010000088.1 GCA_019239815.1 Acidobacteriota bacterium | reverse complement strand
AACGATGGCGCAGCGGCGTTGACTGTGACGAGTGAGCGGAACGCGCAGCGGCTCGGCAAGCAGCCGATGGCGCGGATCGTGGCGCAAGCGGTGAGCGGCGTCGAGCCGAAGTGGGTGATGATGGCGCCGGTCGAGGCGGTGGAGAAGCTTTTGAAGAAGACGGGATGGGATCGGGACAAGGATGTCGATCTCGTGGAGTTGAACGAGGCGTTTTCGGTGGCGGCAATTGCGGTGACGCGGCAGCTCAAGCTGAATCCTGAGAAGGTCAACGTGAACGGCGGCGCGGTCGCAATCGGACATCCAATCGGAGCGAGCGGGGCGCGGATTCTGGTGACGTTGCTCTATGAATTGCAGCGGCGCAATTTGAAGCGAGGAATCGCGGCGCTTTGCCTCGGTGGCGGAAATGCGGTCGCGCTTGCGGTCGAGCGCTTCTGAAGCAATTTGAGAAGAGACTCATAGCAGCGATCCGAGAACAAACTTCGATGAAATATTGTCCCGTTTGCGACGCCGAATATGCCGACAGCCACGCGATGTGCAGCGTGTGCGGCATTGAACTTGTGCCTGAGGAACTGCGCGGGCATCCACTGGATGAACGACAACGCAAGGAGAAAATCGTCGTCGCGTGGCGCGGCGGCGATCCGCTCGCGGTGAGCGAAGTCATACACATCTTGCGCGATGCCGGCATCCGGCACCACGTTCAGCCGACGAACGAGCATCTGGTTTTTGAATTGGGGATGCCCCGGCCAAAATACGCGGTGCGGGTATTTCTTTCGGATTTGTCGCGCGCGAAGGAGCTTCTGGCCGGCGTGCGAGAGAGCGCACCGTTCGCGCTCGACGAGCCGACCGAAAACGTTGTCGATTCCGATGGGAATCAGCAGCGTTCGGAAGACCGCGATTGGAAACCGACCGAAGCTACGGTTGTGGTCTGGAGCGGTGAAGACACCGCTTTGGCCGATCTGCTCGAAGCGTGTCTGCGGGAAAATCGAATCGGCGTGCGTAGAGAAGAAGACGAGGCGAGGCCGAACCAGATCCGTGTACTGGTGAAGCCTGCCGCGGAAGCCGCTTCGCGCGAGATCATTCGCGAAGTGCGGGAAGCGACTCCACCAGCCTGACTCTTTTCCACCAGATTGACTGGTTATTGTTGTGGTTGGGCCTGCGGTGCTTGTTGTGGCGCCTGCGCTTGCGCGCGAATTGATTGGCGCCACTTCTCGATCTCTTCATAGTGCGCATCCGTGAACGCAATGCTCGCAGGGTTGAGTGCTTCAGCGGCTTTGCCTGCTGCAGCCGTCATGTTGCGTTTTTTCATCAGCGAGACTTGCTCGGAGCGGCTGAGCACGTCGATCGAAATCAGATAATCGCGCGTGGTGAAGCTGTGTTTCTTGAGCAGAGCGGTGCATTGGCCGACCTGCGCGTCCATCATTTTTGCTTTATCGGTCAGCGATGCGTCGGCGTAGGCGGGATCGCCGGTCAGTTGAGTCCATGGAGCGGGATTTTGCTTTCGGCAAGCGGCGATCTCACCGAAGCTCGCGGTGATCTGATCGAATTTCGGCTGATCGAGAACGAACGCCTTGATGTCTTTGGCGTCCTGATTTTCGGTTGGCTGCGCCGTTTGTTGCGGCATCGCAAAGACGGAATCCGACATCATGCAGACATACGTTGCGAGAGCGCTCACCGCAATCGCGCTCACCAATATTTTCGAAAGCTTATTCATCGAACGTTCTCCCAACGCCAAGATACTAGATGGGTTTACCCCTACCGCAAGGCTTCGATGCGGCGGTGTTTCATGGCGGTTGGATGGACGGTGCGACGGGGCGGTTTCAGTGATGAGGAGAGTGGCTCAGCACGGCTGCGTCAGTTACGGATTCGTTCCACTGTCCAGGGCGGGAAAGATTGGGGTCGCCGGTTCGGCTGGTGGTGTTGCCCGCAAATCGCATGCGCAATTCGGGCAGTATTTATCGTCTTCGGCGACTTCCTGTTTGCACTGGGGGCAGGACGGGTGCAGGTTGCATTTGCAGTTCGGGCAAAAGTTGAAGCGAGCGCCGACCATGTGCGCGCACTGTGGGCACGCATAGGGGAGGGGGGCACGCATCAGGAAATACAAAATGAAGCCGATCGCAAAATACGCCGGAGAAAGCACGATCACGAGAAACGTCCAGAGCGCCGAACTCATGCCGCGTCGCTTTGCGTCGCGGTTTACATAGGCGGTCATGAAGATCCAGCTCGCGAGAAAAATTGAGACAGCCGTGACGATTCCCGCCAACGCCAGGGTCGCCAGCGCAGGATTGTGGGACAGTTCCGGCGGAAAGGCTTGCCCGTCGTTCCACTCCGGATTCAGGTTCACGACAGTGGCGATGACGAGCGCGATGACGTAGAGGGCGGCAACAGTCCATCGGAGCCACGCAGGGACCAGCTTGAACTCTTGCCAGAAGTGCAGTTCCTTTTCGCGCTTGCGCCGGAAGCGAATCAATCGCATGCGCTCGCTCCAGGATTCGCTCACCTTTTGTGGATACTCCGTCATTTCCGTCTCCGCTCCTGCCACTCGTTGAAATCGTTTGTTATAAATTCTCATTTGAGTCGACGCGAGATGCTCGCGTTCCCGCGTTCTCGGCGAACAAGATGGCCGCAGCGATAACTGCCGGCAGCGCCCACCAGACGCCGAAACCCATCTTCCAAACAATGTCCGGAACGCCGGCGCGATGGCCCAGCCATTCCAAACCGCGCCAGATGTAGGGAGCTGTTGCTGCTCCCGCAACCCACGAAGCGCCGCACATCATATAGACAAGTCGCCAGCGTGGCTGGCGAACCGAGCGCATCTCCTGCGCGCGCAGGCGCAACCGGAATTGCGTGCGTGCGGCAAGCCCGCGAGGGACTGGAAGATGGAGCGAGACAAACGAGCGCAAAGCTTGCTGGGTTGCTTCGGCATATGCGTTGCATTGCGCGCATTCGCGCAGGTGCGCGACCAGCCATTCCTGCTCAGCGGGCGAAATGCCTTCGATGCGCTCTTTCGCGATCAGCAACGCGGCGCGAGCGTGCGATTCATTCATGTTGTTCTCTTGTGAGTTCACGCCACACCGCCAGCTAACAATCCCTTGAGTGCTTCCAAGCCACGATAAAGTCTCGACTTCACGGTCGAAATCGGCGTGGACTGAATTCTTGCGATCTCGTCGAGCTGCATTTCCTCGCGGAATCGGAGTAGCAAGACTTCGCGATAGTGGACCGGCAGGCGATCGAGTGATGCTTGCACACGTTGCTCGCTCTCACTTTGCAGATAAGCGTGGAGCGGCGATTCCGCCTTCTCGTCTGGCAGGTCGATCGGTCGTCCTTCTTCTTCCGGATCGACCATCGAGTCAAGGCTGATTGCTTTCTTTTGCCGCTGCCAATCGATCACGAGATTGCGCGCGATGGTAAAGAGCCACGCTTCAAACTTATGTTTTCCGTCGTACTGATGGCCGCGTTCCAGAACGCGAATCCATGTCTCCTGGAAAAAATCTTCGGCGCGGGCCGCGTCTCCCGTGATGTAAACGAGATACCGATACAAGCGATGTTGATATTCCTCGATCAATCGATCGAGCAACTCGGGATCGCGCTGGCGCAATCCTTGGATCAAGGTTGTTCTGTCGTCAGCCATCACTGGCGAGAAAAGGAAAGTCGACCTTGCGGCAGCCGCCAGCGAACTGAATGCCGACGAAGTTGCACCGAGAGCGGAATTGCAGATCGTACCGGCGACCGCTGTTTGCATCCGAACTTGTGTAAACGTGGCGATCATTCTAATCGGTATACGGTTGGCGACGTGAAAAAGACGCAGTGGCGATCGGAGGGCACCGCTACAGCGTCGTCTTTCTGCTCTGCAGTTCGTCGCTGAGGTAAAGACCATAATATCAATAGCTTGCGCCGTTTTGTCGCGGCCTCGGATTTAGCTCGGTCGAAAGTCGGGCCTACAAATTCCTATTGATATCCAGCGATTTGCAACCCGTAGTAGACTTTGCGCGGATCTTCGAGCTGTTTGGGCCTTCCAAGGAGAAAGCTCATGTGCGCTAGTCCGGCTGCCGGATCTTCCCTTATTCTGCTGTGGGCGGGCGAGGACCCCGCCTTCTATCAAACGCTGACCGATTCTCTGAACGCCGCGGGGATTCCCTCGCGAAACATGGCGATCGGAGATGATTCGATCACTCCGGATGCCGATCCGCTTCCGATCGATTGGAAGCCGCGATTCGGATTTGAAGTCGCGGTGCTGTCGGCGGACATGACGGCGGCGAAACAAATTTTGGAGAAGCTGCTCGCGCAGGAGCCGCAGGACCTGGAAATTCCCGCGCAGCCGTTCGCGCCAAACGAAGAGCGGCCGTTGACGGATGAGACGGAAGAGCATCCGAAGGTCGAGATCTGGAACGGCGGCGACGACAAAACTTCCGAATTTCTGACCGCTGCCCTGCAAGAGAACGAAATCCCGATGCACATCGAGACGCCCGACGGGCAAACGCACATCTATGTTTCGGCCGCCAACGAAGAGCGCGCGCGAGAGATCGTGCGAGAGATCACCTTGGGACGACCACCGCAGTAAATATTGCAAGCAACTCCGCTAACTTTTGATCGTGTTCGTTGCGGCATCCCAGGTTGTGGGAGCGTGGCGGAAGAACGACTCGTTCGCCATGTGACACGCGAGAGCCGCGTGATGACCGAAGATGGCGTCCTCTGTGACGGTGCCGTTAGTGCGAACGGCCTGGAAGAAATTCCAGAGATGCGGTTTCAATTCATCCCAGGATGTGCCGGTGTAGGTGAAACCTTCCAAAGTCGGTTCCTTGCCGGGCTTCGGATCGTTCTCTTCGTGCCATTGTTTGGCGTAGGCTTGGCGCATCGCGTTCGGGAAGCTGCCGGTATAGTAGCTGGGCGCATCGTTTTCGCCGGTTTGCGGCAGATATTTGATTTCGTATTCGGTGACTTCCAGCGTGCCTTTCGAACCGTAGAAGCGATACGTTTCGGGTGATGCGCCGCCGAGATTGAGGCGCAAGTAAACGGGCGCCTGCAACGAAGGATATTCATAGAGTGCGGCGTGGACATCGGGCATGTTGCGCCCGTCCTTCCAGCGAATGATATTGCCGAGCGCTTGCACGCGATTCGGTTGCTCGTTGATGCCGAGCATGAACATCATTCCGCTGACCAAGTGAACGAGGAGATCGCCGGCGACGCCGGTGCCGTACTCCTTCCAGCAGCGCCATCGCGCGAAATACTTCGGCGACATGTCAGGATCCCACGCGCGCTTCGGCACGGTGCCTTGCCAGGTTTCCCAATCGAAATTTAGCGGAGAGAGTCCCGGCGGCGTTGGGTATTCCCATGCGCCGTTGGGATCATTCCGGCCGTAAGTGCCTTCGACAAGCGTCAGCGTTCCGATTGTTCCTTGCGCAAGGATTTCCCGGGCCTTTGCGCAAATCACGGAGCTTACGCGCTGCGAGCCGATTTGCACGATCTTGCTGGTTTGTTTGGCGGCTGCGACCATCTCCAGGCCATCGGCCGCGGTGTGCGACATCGGCTTCTCGCAGTAGATTGGCTTTCCGGCGCGAACAGAATCGACGACGACTTGTTTGTGCCAGTGGTCGGGGACGGCGGCGAGGATGCAGTCGATGTCTTTGTTGTCGAGCAGTTCCTTGTATTTTCGAGTCGTGAGGAGATTTGGCTTCGCTGTGATTTCGCGGGCAAGCAGGTGACGCTCATCGTAGAGATCAGCGGCGGCGACACACTCAGCGCCAGGTAGCGCGATGGCATTCGAAAGCACGCCAGAGCCTTCCATTCCGACGCCGATGATGCCGAAGCGAAGACGATCGCTGGGTGGGACGTTGGCAGGGAAGGGAGCGGCCTCGAGATGGCGATCAGGCAGCGCAATCACATTCGCGGCTGCGAGCGCGCCGGCTGTGGCAGCCGTGCGTTGCAGAAATTGGCGGCGTGTGTAGTTGTTGGGAGTGCGAGACATTTAGAGGCTCCT
>JAFAZL010000042.1 GCA_019239815.1 Acidobacteriota bacterium | reverse complement strand
GACCGCGATGGTTTCGTCGTTCTTCTTTTCGAGACCGTACGCCAACGCAGCCGCCGTGGGCTCGTTAATGATGCGGACCACTTCGAGGCCGGCGATTTCGCCCGCCTGTTTGGTCGCCTGACGTTGCGCGTCGTTGAAGTAGGCAGGGACGGTGATGACCGCCTTCTGCACTTTCTCGCCGAGGAAATCTTCCGCGGCGGACTTCAGCTTGCCGAGAATCATCGCCGAGATTTCTGGCGGGCTGTAAACCTTGCCGGAGATTTCGACGCGCGCGTCGTCGTGGTTGCCCTTGACAACGTGATACGGCACGCGCTTCATTTCGTCGGCGACCTCGTCGAAGCGGCGGCCCATAAAGCGCTTGATCGAATACACGGTGTTTTCCGGATTCGTCACGGCTTGGCGCTTGGCCACCTGACCGACGAGGCGCTCACCGCCCTTGGTGATTGCGACCACCGAAGGCGTCGTGCGTGCCCCTTCCTGGTTCGGAATGACCACCGGTTCGCCGCCCTGCATGACGGCGACGACGGAGTTGGTCGTCCCCAAGTCGATACCAATAATTTTGCTACTCATGCTGCCTGTCCTCCCTAACGCTGCTTCGTTCTAAACTTGTTTGTTGCTGGGCTGGCTCGGACTTCTTAGAGTCTTGAGCGGTGCCGGTCGACGTCTGCATCGTTGAGGTTGGGGCATGAGACAACGTCGAACGAAACGAATATACAGGTTGAGTGTATCTTTGTCAAGTTTTCTTACAACCAAAATAAACCCATTCGTTTGAATCGATTGTGGCTATATCCCGCGCCAGATTACGTGATCCCGAAGCCGCTCCAAGCGCCGTACGAGCTGCCTAGCCTTCTTCGGCCTTGCCGCGGACCCAACGGATACCAAGGATAAAGATGCTCCTCCGACGGAAAGGATGCTGAGTATCGGGGTATCAAGGCGCCTGTCGGTGGAAAGGGTGTTTGGAATCTGAGGATCCGCCGATCGGTGAAACGCCAAGCAGCCTTTTCGAGCCCAAGAGTCTCGAAATTAAGCAGTTACCCTCCGGCGGCGATTCGAGAGGTAGCCAGGAACGTTTGAAGGCGCGCCGGGTTTAGAAGTAAGAGGGTCGTGTGATACTCTGGCGGCCTGTTGGCTGGATTGGCAAGGAGGGGTGGCGTGAATCGTCGCGCGAGGGTTTCGGCGGTCGGCGGTCTAATTGTGGCCGCTGTGCTTTCGATGTTGAGCCTCGGGTCGGGTTCGGCTTTGTCGGCCGCGGCTGCGGCTCCTCAGACGCTGGCTTCGATTCCTGACGTAGATCCCCGCGAAGCGCTCGGCTCGAAGAGCGCTCCCATCGTGATGGAAGTTTTCAGCGACTTTCAGTGTCCGGCCTGCAAGAGCCTTTATGAAGCGACAAATCGCAATTTGATGGACAACTACGTCAACACGGGGAAGGTGTACCTGATCCATCGCGACTTCCCGTTGCCGATGCACTCTCACTCAAAGGAAGCAGCACAATATTCGCGGGCTGCGGCGCAGATTGGGAAGCTCGAAGCGGTGGCGGATGTGTTGTTTCAGAATCAGGAGAAGTGGGAAGCGTCGGGAGATGTGGACGGAACGGTAGCCAAGGTGCTGACTCCGGCCGAAATGACGAAGGTGCGCGCCCTGGTGAAGAGCGGCGCGATGGAAGCTTCGATCGCCAAGGATCAGGCGTTGGGAAACAACACATATCGCGTCAGCCAAACGCCGACTACGATTTTTCACGCCAACGGGCAGACGTTTCCTTATGCGGGCGTGATGAGCTGGGACATTTTGAAGCAATTCCTCGATCAGCTTCTTGGCGGCAAGTGAGCGGAATTGACGAGGTTTGGCCGTCTGAAGTAGCCCACACGCGCTACAATTCGAAATTGTTATGATGCAATCGAGCCCGCTCAACTTTCGCCGCGCGGTAATGTGGCTTGGCCGCCTGATTCTCGGGCCGGTGTTTACATACGCGGGATACTCGAAAGCCTTTCTTCCAAACAATCATTTCTGGCCGTGGTTTTTCTTCAAGTTTTCGCTGGCGACCAATATCGCGAACTTTGCGTTTCAGGTGGAAGCATTCAAGCTGCTGCCGCCGTGGGGCGTCCAGTTTGTCGCGCACACGTTGCCGTTTACGGAGATCGTACTGGGATTTCTGGTGCTGATTGGCTGGCAGCTTCGAATTTTTGGGACGATGCTTGCGGCGATCATGGTGGGATTTTCGGTGGTCGTGACGCGGGCGTACTTGCTGCACATGAATATTAATTGCGGATGCTTTGCGACGCCGCAGCCGATCAACATGGAAAAAGTGTTGGAAGATGCGGGGATGGCGACGCTCGCCGTATTGATGGCGGCGTTCGCGATTATTGAGGCGCGTAAGCCGCATCCCTGGAGTGCGCCGCCGGAAGCCGTGGCGGCGACAGCGCCTGCTACGAAGTAGCCTGTTGAAGTAGCGGGTGAATCCCTCCTGTCGGTAGACTGATCCTGTGAAGACGCTCGAAGAGTATTTGCAGCTGGCTGCCGTGGCGCACGGGCATTTGTGCGCTGGGCAGGTGCTGGGAGTGCGGTTGGCGATGATGGGGCTGCGCGAACTTGGCATCATCGATCCGATTGCGGAGCGGAAGCGCATCGTGACGTATGTCGAGATCGATCGGTGCATGACGGATGCGATTGCGCTGGTGGCGAATTGCCGGTTGGGGAAACGCGCGCTGAAGTTTCGCGATTGGGGCAAAGTTGCGGCGACATTTGTCGATTTGCAGACGGGGCGCGCGATTCGAATTGCGGCGCGCGAGTCGAGCAAAGAAATTGCGCGGGACATGTTTCCCGAGATGACGAAAGATGCGGGGCAGCAGAAGGCCTACGCTGAATTATCGGGAGACGTGTTGTTCGACAAGAAATGGGTCAGAGTCGAGGTAAAGCCAGAGGATCTGCCGGGGTATAAGGGGCCGCGCGTGGTTTGCGCGGAATGCGGCGAGGGCATCAATTTCGGGCGTGAAGTGTTGCAGGATGGACGCACACTGTGTCGAGCGTGCGCCGGCGAAACGTATTACTCCGAGCTCTAAACCCAACCTAGAGTTACAAATGCGGTGGCGGTTGTCGTGCATGGTTTGTCGGGTCGGTGATGGAAACCTGAGGCAAGGTGTGGCCTCACCCTGGCAAAACATGTGCGCTAAAATTGAGATTTCATGCTGAGTTTGCCTCCGATTACGTTGAGGTTGCGCGGTTGGAAGTTGATCGACCGCGTGGCGCTGGCGTTTCTGTTGTTGTGCGCGATCGCGTTGGGCGCGGCGTGTGGGTTGTTGTTTGTGTACGCGAGCGACTTGCCGGAAATTCGGGCGCTGGAGACCTATCGGCCGAACGTTGTCACTGAGATTTATGCCGATGATGGGCAACTGGTCGGGAGTTTCGCGCTCCAGCGGCGCATCCTGATGACCTATGAGCAGTGCCCCAAGGTCTTGTACAACGCAGTCACGTCGATCGAAGATCAGCATTTTGAAGAACACTGGGGCATCGATTTTCCGCGCATCGCAGGCGCAGCGTGGCGCAACGTTTTGCATCATCGGATCACGGCGGGCGCGAGCACAATCAGCATGCAGCTTGCGGGCAATTTGTTTCTTGACCGCAGCGACCGCAGCTTCCGCCGCAAGATGCAGGAAATGCTGCTGGCGCTGCAGATCGAACGCCGCTATACCAAGCCGCAAATTTTCGCGATGTATGCGAACCAGGTTTATCTAGCCCATGGCAACTACGGATTCGCGGCGGCGTCGGAATTTTATTTCGGCAAATCTGTTGGGGATTTGAAGCTGCAAGAAGCGGCGCTGCTCGCCGGGATGGTGAATGGTCCGAAGTTTTCACCGCTGACGAATCCGACCGGCGCGCTGCAGCGGCGGAATCTTGTTCTGTACCGGATGCTGGAAGAGGGAAGAATCACGGGCGCGGAAGAAGAAGCGGCAAAGAAAACCCCGCTCGGGCTGCACGTGCAATATCCGCGCAACGATCTCGCGCCGTATTTCTTTGAAGAAGTGCGCAAATACCTCGAATCAACGTACGGGACGGAAGCGGTGCACGAACGCGGTCTGCGCGTTTACACCACGCTGAATATCGCGATGCAACGCGCGGCGAATCAGTCGGTGCGCGACGGCTTGCACAGCTACGACCGGCGGCACGGCTGGCGCGGCGGGCTGCCGAATATTTTGCGCGACAACCTTGGTCAGCTTGACTCCTACGAAGACGAGGATTGGCGGCATCCGATCGACAAGGGCAGTTACGTTACCGGCCTGGTGATGGCGGTCGGCGACAAGGATGCGACGATCAAGATTGGCCAATATCGCGCGGTGCTTGCGCCGTCAGACTTCGCATGGACGGCGCGGAAGAAGCCGAGCGAGTTGCTGAAAGTCGGCGACCTCGCGCAGTTTGCAATCAAGGAAGTTCAGGAATCGACAGTGCGAGTGCAACTTGAACAGCAGCCTGCGCCACAGGCGGCGATCATGGCGATCGACAATCCCACCGGCGAAATCAAGGCTATGGTCGGCGGCTACAGTTTCGAAGACTCAAAGTTCAATCGAGCGACCCAGGCTTACCGGCAGGTTGGCAGCTCGTTCAAGGTCTACGTATATGCGGACGCGCTTGAGAAGGGCGCCACGCCGTTCGACACGATTCTCGACGCGCCAATGACGGTGATGAGCGGGGGCGTGCCGTATTCGCCGCACAACTACGACGAAAAGTTTGAGGGCAACATCACGCTGCGGCGGGCTCTGGCGGGTTCGCGCAACGTGCCGGCAGTGAAATTGGCGGAGAAGGTTGGAATCTCTTCGGTAGTCGACGTGACGCGGCGATTCGGAATCACGACGGCGCTTCCGCCCTATTTGCCGCTCGCGCTGGGCGCGGCGGATATGAAACTGTCCGAACATGTATCGGCATTCACGGTATTTCCCAACGACGGCATCCGCATCGATCCTCATATGATTCGGCGCGTCACGAGTTACGACGGCGCGCTGCTCGAAGAAGCACATCCAGAAGTACACGATGTGCTTTCGCCGGAAGTAGCGCACACGATGACAGCGATGCTCGAGGAAGTAATTCAGTTCGGCACTGGTATTCAAGCCAAGGCGCTCGGGCGTCCGGCGGCAGGGAAGACTGGCACGACGCAGGACTACACGGACGCATGGTTCATCGGATTTACACCGCAGATTACGGCGGGGGTGTGGGTCGGGTTTGACGACAAGCAAATCTCGCTGGGGAAGAAAGAGACTGGTGCGCGAGCCGCCCTACCGATCTGGCTGGAATTCATGCAAGGTGCCCTTGCAGGAATGCCGGAAGTAGAATTCGCGAACGTGACGCCCCTCGAAGAGGAAGCACACGACCACGCGGTTCACGTCGATACGCCGGACACGGCGCCGACGGAAGACGAGCCCTCCGAGCGCAAGGTGAAACCGCCAGCGGACGCTGTACCGCCCGCATCCCCGCCGAAAACGACTGCGGCTACTTCTGCGGCGATACCGCAGTGAGCCCGATCGCGCAGGTGCGACCGCAATGATTCTTCCCGTCTATGTGCTCGGGAAATATCTGGCGTATACGATCTGGTGCTACCTCGGATTGCGCTGGTTACGCGGCAAGAGTTCTGCTGGGACAGGGATGGCATTCGGGTCCGTGCGGCTCGGCCTCGGGATCATTTTCGGCGTCGCGATTTTTGT
>JAFAZL010000013.1 GCA_019239815.1 Acidobacteriota bacterium | reverse complement strand
GTCCCAAGGCATCGGCCGAGACACCGCTCTCGCGCTGGCTCAAGCCGGTGCGAAGGTCGCCGTGGCGGCGCGCAACGAAGAGAAGCTAGCATCGCTCGTCAGCGAGATCGAGGCCGCCGGTGGCGCCGCACTTGCTGTGAAAATGGACGTCGCCGACGCCGAACAAGTCAAAGCCGGCTTCAAGCAAGTGCTCGACAAGTTCGGTCGCCTCGACATTCTCGTGAACAACGCCGCAATCACGCGCGACGGTCTCTCGATGCGTATGAAGCCTGAGGACTGGGAAGCTGTGCTGAAGACCAATCTCACCGGCGCCCATCTTTGCACCCAACAGGCGCTTTCGACGATGATGCGAGCCCGCGCCGGACGCATCATCAACATCAGCAGCGTCGTGGCGCAGTCCGGCAATGCCGGCCAGGCAAACTATGTTGCCGCCAAAGCCGGCCTCATCGGCCTGACCAAGGCCGTCGCCATCGAGATCGCATCGCGAAACGTCACGGTGAACGCCGTCGCGCCCGGTTTTATCGAAACTCCGATGACCGACGTGCTCCCCGACAAGGTGAAAGAAGAACTAAAGACGCGTATTCCGCTCGGCCGCTTGGGTTCGCCGCGCGACGTCGCCGCCGCGATCGTTTTTCTGGCGAGCGACGAAGCTGGCTATATCACCGGCCACGTCCTCAATGTGAACGGTGGCATGCACCTGGCGTGAGCTTGATTAGTTCGGAGAGGATCACGATTCGGGATGCAAATTTCCAGCGCGAAAGTTGACCTTGCGTTACAGCCTAACTAGAATGTTCGGGTTACAAAAAACGGGTCAAATGTAGCGGGGTAGCGTAGGGCCGAGCGGTCCAAAGTACTCACACTCAGCACAAACCAGCACGACGATACGAGATCGTGGAGGATACAGGAATGGCCAGCGTTGAAGAGCGCGTAAAGCAGATCATTGTCGAACAGCTCGGCGTGGACGAAGCCGAAGTTACCCCCACCGCGTCCTTCGTGGACGATCTCGGTGCCGACTCGCTGGACCAGGTCGAGTTGGTCATGGCTTTCGAGGAAGCCTTTGGCATTGAGGTCCCCGACGAAGACGCCGAAAAGATGACGACCGTGAAAGACGCCGTCGATTACATCGATAAGCACTCCAAGGGAAAGTAAGGGACCGCTGAGTTTCATCACCTCATCAGGGAGCAGAATCCTGTGACTCGCCGCGTTGTTGTAACGGGCGTTGGACTGGTCTGCGCGCTTGGTATCGGGACGGAAGAGAGCTGGAAAAATCTCGTCGCCGGCCAGAGCGGCATCGGCACCATCACGCTTTTTGACACCACTGGCTTCGACTGCACCATCGCCGGCGAAGTAAAGAATTTCGATCCCTTCCAGTGGATTGAAAAAAAAGAACTCAAGAAAATGGGCCGCTTCATCCAGGTCGCGCTGTCTGCAGCCGACTTCGCCATTAAAATGGCGAACTGGTCGAAGGAAACGGAAGCTGATCTCGACGAAGTTGGCGTCTACGTTTCGAGCGGCATCGGCGGATTCGACATCATCGAACGCGAGCACTGGAAGCTTGTGCAAGGTGGACCTGGCAAGATCTCACCTTTCTTCATTCCGTCTGCGATCGTCAATCTCGCCTCGGGACATATTTCGATTCGCTATGGAGCACGCGGACCCAACTCCGCGACTGCGACGGCATGCTCCGCTTCCGCTCACGCGATTGGTGATTCGTTCAAAATTATCGAGCGCGGCGCTGCCGAAATGATGATTTGCGGCGGCACCGAAGCGACCATTACGCCGATGGGAGTCGGTGGATTCGCATCGATGAAAGCGCTGTCGACCCGCAATGACGATCCTGCGCATGCCAGCCGTCCGTTCGATTCGCAGCGGGATGGGTTTGTTGTCGGCGAAGGCTCGGGAATTCTGATTCTCGAGTCACTCGAGCACGCGCAGAAACGCAACGCGCCGATTCTGGCCGAAATTGTTGGCTACGGCATGTCGGGTGACGCGTATCACATCACGCAGCCGGCTGAAAATGGAGACGGTGCGTATCGCGTGATGAAAGCTGCGCTGAAAGACGCGAAGCTCTCTCCTGACGACATTGGTTATGTGAACGCGCACGGCACTTCTACGCCGATTGGCGATGTGCTCGAAACGATCGCGCTCAAGCGCGTGTTCGGCGATCGCGCAAAGCAGGTCGCGGTCAGCTCGACGAAATCGATGACGGGGCACTTGCTTGGCGGTGCGGGCGGACTCGAGGCTGGGATCAGCGCGCTCGCATTGCGCGATCAGATTTTGCCGCCGACGATCAATCTGGAAACTCCAGATCCGCAGTGCGATCTGGACTACGTGCCCAACGTCGCGCGCAAAGCCGAAGTCGAATATGCGCTCTCGAACTCGTTCGGTTTTGGTGGCACCAACGCCGCTTTGATTTTCAAGCGCTGGTCCGGGAAATAACTCCAGCTCGCCAGCGGCAGCAATTTTCAGCTTTCAGCGGTCCATCAAGGAACTCCGATGAACATCATCGTCTGTATCAAGCAGGTGCCTGCCAAAGACGCGCCGCTTTCCATCAATGGAAACTGGATCAAAGAGTCGGACATCGGCTGCGAGATGAACGAGCCGGATAGCTATGCGTTGGAAGAAGCGCTTCGCCTGAAGGAAAAGCATGGCGGCGAGGTCATCGCGCTTTCAATGGGGCCGGAACGCGTCAAGCAGACGATCAAGGAAGCGCTTGCAAAAGGTGCGGATCGCGGAATTCACATTGCGGACGATAATTTTGCGCAGCTCGATCCACTTGGCGCCGCCACTTATCTTTCTGCAGCGATCAAGAAAGATAAATTCGATCTCGTGCTGACAGGCTTGCAGAGCGACGATCACGGTTTCGGCCAGACGGGCGTGCTGCTCGCCGGGCTGCTCGACCTTCCGCACGCCACGATCATCATGGCAATCGAAGCCCAAGGC
>JAFAZL010000070.1 GCA_019239815.1 Acidobacteriota bacterium | reverse complement strand
ATTTTTATCGCGGCGTTTTTCGCGATCCTGTACCACATCGGCGTTATGCAGATCATCATTCGCGCCGCCGCCCGGGTGATGACGATCGTCATGGGCGCCAGTGGCGCCGAATCGCTGAACGTCGCTGCGAGCATCTTCATGGGCCAGACCGAAGCGCCGCTTACAATTCGCCCCTTCTTACCGAAGCTGACGAAATCTGAATTGATGACGGTGATGACCAGCGGCATGGCGCACATCTCCGGGGGCATGATGGCGGCATACATTCGCGTGGGAGGTGCCGACGCAAAGAGCCTGCTCACCGCAGTCATCATGACGGCGCCGGGCACGCTGCTGATGGCGAAGATGCTCGTGCCGGAGACCGAACAGCCCCTCACCGCCGGCCGCGTCGAAATGCCAGCAACCGAACGCGAGTCCAACGTGCTGGGCGCAATCGCGCGCGGCACGATCGACGGTTTGCATTTAGCTCTCAACGTCGGCGCGATGCTAATCGTCTTCCTGGCGCTACTGGCGTTTGTGAATGCTTGCATGGGCTGGATTCACCTTCACATCGGCTGGTTCCCCTACAACCTGCAACTCGTGCTTGGGTGGCTCTTTTCGCCAATCGCGTGGCTCATCGGCATTCCGTGGCACGACGCGGCCGCGATTGGAAATTTGCTCGGCACGCGCATGGTGCTGAACGAATTCGTCGCCTTCGCACAACTAGGCCAGATCAAAGCGACGCTCGATCCGCGCAGCTTCACGATCGCAACATTCGCTCTTTGCGGATTCGCAAATTTCAGCTCCATAGGCATTCAAATCGGCGGCATCGGCGCCCTCGCTCCCGAGCAGCGCAGCCAGCTCGCGAAATTTGGAATCCGAGCGATGCTGGCTGGAACGATGGCAAATCTCATTTCAGCTTCGATCGTCGGAATTTTCTCTTAGCCCACGCGACCAAACATGGCCACAAAGAAAAACTCAGCTAACGGCGAGTTCGAGCAAGCAACGCGCGCCGCGAAGTTCATCCTTTCAGAGACAAAGCTTCGCCCGAAGATCGCGCTCGTTCTCGGCTCCGGCTTAGGCGCGTTTGCCGATGAATTCGCGCAAGCCACGCGCATCCCCTATAAAAAAATCCCGCACTTCCCGCAGTCAACGGCCATCGGTCACGCCGGGCAGCTCGTGATCGGCAATGTCGGCGACGTTCCAGTCATCGGCATGCAAGGCCGCGTCCATCTCTACGAGGGTTACACAGCGAAGCAGGTTGCATTTCCCATCCGCGTATTTCAGCGTGCAGGAATCAAAGCGGTCATCGTCACCAACGCCGCCGGCGGCATCAATCTCAGTTATTCGCGGGGCGCGCTCGTCGCACTGCGTGATCACATCAACCATCAAGCGGCGAATCCACTCATTGGGCCCAACGACGATCGCTTCGGCCCGCGCTTTCCGGACATGACACACGCCTATGACGTCGAATTCCGGCGCTTCGTCGCGGAAGAAGGTAGGCGGCTGAAACTTAACTTGCACGAAGGCGTGTATCTCGCGCTCCTCGGCCCGAACTACGAAACGCCCGCGGAAATCCACGCTTTTCGTAAGCTCGGCGCCGACCTCGTTGGCATGTCAACTGTTCCAGAAGTGCTCGCCGCGCGCCACAGCAATATCCGCGTGCTCGGAATATCCTGCGTCACAAATATGGCTGCCGGTGTCACAGGCGAAGCGCTGACCGCCGAAGAAGTGTTCGAGACCGGCGCGCGCGTAAAACATGACTTCATCGCGCTCTTGAAAGCCGTGATTCCGCGAATTGCCCGGACACTGTGAAGCTCTCGCGCTGAAACGCGGTAACCTGGCGACAAAATTCTCGCGTGGTTGAAGGAGGTTTGCGAGACAATCGCTCCATGTCTGACTTCGATCATCTCGTTTGTGTCGCGAAACAATCGCGCGAAAATGCGCATGCCGCCTATTCGAATTTTCGCGTCGGCGCCGCCCTTCGCGCCACGTCCGGCCGCGTGTTCGGCGGATGCAATGTCGAGAATGCGACATACGGCCTTACCGTTTGCGCCGAGCGCGTCGCGATTTTCAAAGCGATCAGCGAAGGCGAGCGTGGTTTCGACGCGATCGCCGTCGTGACCGACGCTGATACTCTCACTCCACCCTGCGGCGCTTGCCGTCAGTTGATTTGGGAATTTTGTGGGGACATTCCTGTCGTGCTTTCGAACCTGAAAGGGAAAACAGAAGTTCACCAGATGCG
>JAFAZL010000779.1 GCA_019239815.1 Acidobacteriota bacterium | reverse complement strand
GACGGGCTCGGGGGATTCTGGGGCGGCCGGGGCGCCGAGTAGTTCTGCGATAAGGATCCCACCTAGAACAAAAACCGCGCCGACGATGGAGCGGGCGTTGAGGCGTTCGCCGATCACGAGATAGGAAGTGATCACGGCGAAGACCGGCTCGAGCGTGAAGATGATGGCGGCGTGACTTGGAGTGGTGTATTGCTGCGCCCACAGCTGAATCGAGAACGCGGCTGCGGTGGCGAAAACGGCGCAGATCGCGATGCCGAGATATAGTTCCCTGCTCGCGTCGAAGCGCAAAGGCTCCCAGCCGGTTAATGCGAGCGAGCCCGTCGCGATCCATGCGAGAACGGCGCAGGCGGCGACTTGCAGAACACTGAGCGCCCCGTGAGAGTGGCGCTGCGTGTAGTCACCAACGAGGATGATGTGCACGGCGTAAAGCGCAGCGGCTGCGAACGTGAGGACGTCGCCGTGATTTAGACGTGCGAGTCCTTCCGCTGGAACCGTGAGGAAATACAGGCCGATCACCGCACAGAACGCACCACCGTAGGCCCAGCGCGCGAGATGTTTTCGCCAGAAAATTGCCAGAAGCAGCGGGACAAGGACAACGCTGGAGCCGGTGACGAATCCGGATTTAGCGGGCGTCGTGTAGAGCAGTCCGGCGGTTTGGAATGCGTAGCCTCCGAACATGAAGATTCCGAGAGCGGCGCCGGCGAGAAGCTCTTCCCTTTTCACATCGCGGAGAGCGCGCAGACGATATAAGGCCATGAGTGCGGCGGCGAGGGTGAAGCGGAACGCGAGGAACAGAAAGACGCTGGCGTGGGAGAGCGAGTTTTTTACGACGACGAAGGTGGCGCCCCAGAGGAGCGTGCAAAGGACCAGTGCGAGGTCGGCTTTGATGGAAGCGGGTTGGGAATTTGGCGTGGAAGAGTTGATGGTGAGAACGACGCGCGGTGCGTGCCTCCGGGTGAGCGGTAGATTAGCGGGGCAAGTGTGGGAACGGAAGAAGAATCAGGACCGGGCTTACATTGTGCGGACATGGGGCGCACCCTTCGAGGCTCAGGGCAAGGCAGTGCTGCGCCCGTACGCGGAATTACGGGTCGGGCTTCTGTGCTGATTTATGAGGCGGCGGGGAGGGTGTGGGAACGGAAGGAAAATTCAGTCGGAGATGGAGGCTACATCGAGCGGACCTGGGGCGCAGCATGCTGCGCCCCTACACGGAGAAATAGTTGCGGGCGCAAGATAAAAAAGCGGGAAAGGCGTTGCGCCTTTCCCGCGTGGTGGTGGTGGTTTGTTTTTTTCGGCCTGGTGGAAATCGCTTGCGCACAGTTCTAGCGACGAAGGTAGAACCGTCAGCGCAGCGCCTGCCGCCGCTGCGCTGACGTGATCTAACTCACCGCTAGAAGCGGATGCGCAGACCGAGTTCGATGTGCCTCGGGTTGTTGACTTGCCCTTCGAGTTGCCCGAAGTCGACGGTGTCACCCAGCGCATTCAGGGGATCGAAGAGCTGGTTGTGGTTGAAGATGTTGGTGAACACGGCGCCGAATTCGGCGCTGAAACGTTCGGTGAACATGATGTTTTTCTTGACGCTGAAATCGACGTTCCAGAAAGGCAAGCCGCGAAGCGTGCCGGAGCCGCCGTTGTGGCCGTTGTCGATGCCAAGGATGGGATTGCGGAAGCAGTTGTAGATCGACTGCGGATCCGCGTACAGGGATGGGCCGTAACCGGCCGACCCCATGTCGGGATATTGAGCCGACGCGATTGGATTGTTATGGCGAACGCTGCCGCCGGTTGCACCACCGCAGATGTTGATGGCGTTTTCAATCGCGCCGACGTTGCTGGCATCGGATCCGCCGAAGCTCTGACCGCCGCCGTAGGGCGAGCCGTCCGCGTTGTAACTGCCGGCGTAGAACGGCAAGGGCAACCCGCTGCCGATGTCGACGATGGGAGCGATAGTCCATCCACCAAGCACGCGGCCAACAAAGCCTTGCTGGTGCTTGAAGAAAGGCGGCTGGAAGACGACCCAGGTGTTGAAGAGGAATTTGCGATCCCACGGCTGGAGGCCGTAGTTACGGTTGAGATCGAATGGGTCGGAGTTGGTGAATTGGCTGGTGGCCTGAACTTGAGAGACGGTGCCGAGTGCCTTGGAGAAAGTAAAGTTCGACTGCATTGAGATGCCGTGCCACTGGCTCATTTTGAGCGTGGTGAACAGGCCGTTGTAGTTGCCGGTGCCGAGGCTGGTGTTCTGCACGAAGTCGGAGCTGAGTTGTCCAGCGCCGCCGTTGGCTTGGCCGGGGATGGGAGTGTTCAACATGGAGCGCGCGAAGTTGAACGCACCGTTGTCGAGATCGCTCCAGATACTCCACACATTGGCGACGCCGATGTTGCCCGTGCCATTGTTGCCCTCGTTGGCAGCGACGGCCTGCGTGCAGCTCGCAAAACCTGCGCAGTAGGATTTGTTGAGCGCGGCCTCGAAAAAGGGCTGCGGCGTGACGGCTGCGAGATTACCGGCGCAACCACCACCGGCCATCCCAGCATTGCCACCGCAATACTGCCAAACCATCTGGCCGTAGGCTTTGTCGAAGCGTTGGCCGCCGAGAGTCATCATGTAAGGAACGGAGTTGATCTGCAGAGGCATGAACTCATCGCGAAGGATTCGGCCGATGTAGCCGACTTCGATGGTGAAGTTCTTGTTGATCTGCCGCTGCACGGTGAAGTCGAACTGATGGCTTTCGCTCGGGCGGAAGTTGGGGTCGAGACCGGTGCCTGCGCCGGCTGCGGCCGCGTTGTAGCCGGGAAATGCAGGCTGGGGCAGGGTTTGAGAGGCTGCCGTAAGCGGTGCGGTCAAGCCGCCAAATCCGCCGGCGGTCGGACCGATACGAAACGAAGTGGCCGGCGTGGCGCCACCGGCACCACCGCAGGTACCGTCTGCAAGTGGGCTAACGCACTGGACGGCCTGGATGAGGCCGTCACCCAGCAGCGGAATGAGGACGAGACCGACGCCGTTGAGACGACCATAGAGAATGCTGTAACCGCCGCGGATAACGGTCTTGTTGTTTCCGAAAACGCTACCGAGCAGGCCGCCGTCGAAGTGAGGGTTCCAGGCAACGGCAACGCGCGGGCTGAACCCTTTGTAGAATGGGTTGTAGGGATATTTTGGCTTTCC
>JAFAZL010000753.1 GCA_019239815.1 Acidobacteriota bacterium | reverse complement strand
CAGTTGTCCGCGGCCCTGAACCGCGCCCGCTTGTCTTTGGAAATCGTAAATGGGCTACTTGACCGGTTGCCTGAATACGATGCGCGGCGCCATCACTCCGATTCAGTGGAGGAGTTGAGTATCCATGAGCCCGAGCGGGAAAATCAGACCGGTCCTCATTTCTCTTTTGAATCGCGTAAAGAGGACCAGCGAAATGGGCAGTTCGAACAGACACAACCGGAAATCCACCAACCGACCCCAGACTTTGAGGAGCACTCCATGCAACCAGTAAAGAAGGTCGGCCTTCTCTGCGGCCGCGAGTACAGTTTTCCGCCGGCGTTCATCGCGAAAGTGAATCAGCTCGGCAAGGGTGTGGGCGTCGCCGCCGAATTCGTGAAGATCGGCGGCACAAAGATGAACGAGCCCGCTGAATACAGCGTGATCGTCGATCGCATTTCGCACGAAGTCGAATACTATCGTGGCTATCTTAAACACGCTGTCCTGCAAGGCTCCTACGTCATCAACAATCCGTTCTGGTGGACCGCCGACGACAAATACTTCAATTACTCTGTCGCCGCAAAGCTCGGCATCGCAATTCCGAAAACCGTTCTCCTTCCGCAAAAGGGTTATCCCAAGGATGTGGACATCACGTCCGAATCGCTCCACAACCTGAAATATCCCATCGATTGGGACGGCCTGCTCGACTACGTTGGCCGCCCCGCGATTTTGAAGCCCTTCTCAGGCGGCGGCTGGAAGCACGTCTATAGTGTAAACAACAAAGAGGAATTGTTCGCCGCGTACGATCAAACTGCGCCGTACTGCATGACCCTTCAGGAGTTCATCGACTTCGAGGGCTACGTTCGCTGCTTCACGTTCGGCAAGACCGACATCCTGCCGGTTCGCTACGATCCGAAAGAGCGCCGCTACCTGGTCGAGCACAGCTATCTTTCGAAAGATCTCGGCGCGCGCATCGTTGATGACGCCCGCACGATCAACCAGGCGCTCGGCTATGAGATGAACACGATCGAGTTCGCAATCAAGGATGGTGTGCCCTACGCGATCGACTTCCTCAATCCCGCACCCGATTTCGAGCGCGATCGCATCACCGAGTTTTATTTCGAACATGTCGTTGAGCAGATGGCGCACCTCGTCATCGATCGCGCTCTCAACGGCGACATTTCGAATACGTGGCCGCGCTGGGAAGAAATGCTCGGGCTCGGCGCATCGAGCGGTTTCATCGGGGCTCCAAAAACCGCAACACGAGTAGCAGCCGCAACGACAGCCGCCGTCAGTCAGCCGGCCGTAAGCCCTGGCCTGCGTCCGGTGCCCGCCGCCGCACCCGCTCCGGCACCGACGCCGTCACCCAAGTCCGCAGGAATGAAGAACAAATAATGAGCGCATCCGCGCAAATCCCCGCTTCGGCATCAGCCGGTCCCGCCGAATATTGGCATTCGCTTCTGCGGCCTCTATTGGCGGAAGATCCGAATTTTCCGGCGGAATTCCTGGAGCGCCTCCGCGAGGCCAAACTTACCTTCGGCGACCGCGTTCATTGCCCGTTTCTCCGCCCATTTTTTCTTTCACCCGAAGACGAGCGCCGTGTCCGGGTCGTCGCTGAAACCGTCGCTGATCTTGGCGAACGCGTTGTCACCGCCGCGCTCGAAGTTCCATCGCTCTTCGCTCAACTTCACTTGCGCCCCGAAGAGACTCGCCTCGCGCGGCTTCCCGTCGGCTACGGCCGCGCCAGCACCTCGTCCCGCCTCGACGCGTTCTTGCTTCCTGATTCGCTCAAATTCGCCGAGTACAACGGCGAAGCTCCCGCCGGTGCCGGATACACCGAGTCGCTTGCCGAAGTCTTTCGCCAGCTTCCTCTATTCGAACAATTCACGCGCGCATTCGAAGCGCACAGCTATCCTCTGAGCGCCAAACTTCTCGACGCGCTTATCGCCAGCTACATCGATTGGGGCGGTACCTACAAGCGCCCACAAATGGCCATCGTCGATTGGCGCGAAGTTCCCACCTGGAGCGAATTCGAAATCCTGAAAACCCGTTTCGAACGCATGGGCGTCCCTGTCGTCCTCGCCGACCCGCGCGATCTCGAATTCAACGGCAAATCGCTCATTGCTCACGGCAAAAAGGTCGATCTCCTCTATCGCCGCGTTCTCATCAACGACATCGTCGCTCGCCCGCAGGAATGCGCCGCGCTGGTGAAGGCGTACGAAGCCAACGCGATGTGCATGACGAATACCTTCCGTTGCAAGATTCCGCACGTGAAAGCGTTCTTCGCGGTTCTCACTGACGAGCAAAACGCCAAGCTCTTCACGCGCGATGAACAGAATCTCATCCGGAATCACATTCCGTGGACTCGCGTCGTCACCGACACGCGGACGCAACACTACGGCGACCAGATCGAACTTTTGCCTTTCATCCGCAAAGAGCGACAGAATGTCGTTCTCAAACCGAGCGATGAGTATGGAGGAACCGGCGTCACGCTCGGTTGGGAAGCCGACGAAAAATCCTGGGACGACACCATCGAGAAAGCGCTAGCCGCCGCGCATGCAGGCGGCGACGCCGGCTGCTGGATCGTCCAGGAACGCATCCCGATCCGCCGCGAAGTTTTTCCTTACATCACAAAACCCGGCAGCGCCGACACCACCGTCGACTTCAAAGACATGCTCGTCGATTTCGCGCCCTATCTCTTCCGCGGCAAGCTGGCCGGATTTCTCACGCGCCTCAGCGCGACCGGCCTCGCCAACGTCACCAGCGGCGGCGGCCAAATCCCCGCCTTCCGCGTCAACCCGCGCCACTAAGTCACGTAACTCCGCCACGTCGCTGGGACTGCGTAGTTCGCGTGTCCTGGCTGTGTAAAGTCTCGTTCCAGTACAGATGTCCCAGCGCAAATTACAATCTGTTTGCTGTAAAATAAATGGATGACGACTACATTCGGCCCGCCACAGTCCGAGCTGATGCCAGGCGCCAAAAACGCCGTTGAAACCTGCCTTGCGGTGAAACGGTACGAGACCGTCGCGCTCATCGCTGACGAAAACAGCCGCGCCGTCGCCGCCGCTATCGAAGCCGCACTCAGGGAACGCAAGTCCGCTTGCACGCCGCTGCTTCTCGAAGACTTCGGCCGAAGGCCGATGAAGGCGGCGCCGGCCGCCGTGCTCGATGCGCTCGAGAAGGCCGACGTTGGCGTGATGGCGATGACGCCGCAGCCGGGTGAACTTGGTGCGCGCATGGCGATCGTGAAGGTCGTCGAGCGGCGCCAGATTCGGTACGCGCACATGGTCGGCGTGACGCCGCAAATCATGCAGCAGGGCATGCGCGCCGACTACAAGATGGTCGATCGCCTCAGCGACAAGCTGCGCGATCGCATGCTGCGCGCACAGACGCTAACGGTTCGCACGGATGCGGGAACCACGATCGATGCGCATTTCGATCGCGGCCTCGACTGGGTGAAAACGAGCGGCCTCATCAGTCCGCGCTACTGGTCGAACCTTCCGGCCGGCGAAGTTTTTACGACGCCGGCGACGGTCGATGGCACGTTCGTCTGCGATGCGACTGCGGGCGATCACTTCAACGGGAAATACGGCGATCTGCAATCGACGCCGCTCACGCTCAAAATCAAAAACGCGCGCCTCGTCGAAGTTCATTGCGACCGCAAAGATCTCGAGCAGGAATTCTGGGAGTATTGCCACACCGACGAGAACAGCGACCGCATCGGTGAGCTCGCCTTCGGCACTAACCTCGGTCTTTCCGAAATGATCGGCAATCTTCTCCAGGACGAAAAATATCCCGGCGTTCACATCGCTTTCGGCGATCCCTATGGCAGCCAGACTCACGCCGATTGGAAATCCAAAACTCACGTCGATGTTTTGACTCGCAACTGCGACGTTTGGATCGACTCCGACCAGGTCATCAGCAAAGGCAAATACCAGCTCGATCACCTCGGTTTGGCTTAGCCCTTCGCGATTCAACTGGACTGCTGAGTCGGCGAAAAGAGAAGAAAAAGCAGATTCCTCGCTTCGCTCGGGATGACAGTTGCTCGGTTGGGATCGGTTTGGCCTAGTCCCGCTGCCAATTTGCAATTCCCCTTTCCAGCATTTCTCCCTATCCCCCTCCCAGGCGTTTTGGTCTAGAATCGCCGCCGTGGAGGTTTGCCATGGCCATGCGCGCCGATAAAGCCGAAGTCTCCTGGGACAACTCGAAATCCAAGTGGCTCGTTCGCATCCAGTCGGGCGACGAAGTGATGCGGCGTCATTGCGACGTGCCCAAATCCGCCTCCGACCAGCAGCTCCGCGCCGCCGCGGAGAAAACCGTGCGCGACGACGGGTATGACATCGATCCGACGTCGATTACTGTTCGTCCGGTTTGACCCGCGCGCCGCAACCCACGCGTATCCCGCTCGAAGTCCGCCTCGCCTGTATTGCAGATTGGGTACTCCTACGCTCTTTAATGCTTCTCGACGATATACTTGACTTAGCTGCAACCAGCTCGTTCGCCTTCCGCTGAACCGATGATGGCTTCTTATCAAAACTTCAGAGTTCTCTACTTCATCGTCTTTATGATCGGATCCTCGATTTCGGCGTGGATTACCGCAATTAAAATGAAGCGAAAGATCCGAAGGACGCTCGGAAGGCCGGCGAGCGACGCTGAGCTCACCTCGCTGAATACGTGGATGCAGGTCGAAGAGAAAGAAAGGCGCAAGCCTTTGGGTTGACCCGCGAGCAGACGTGTTAAGAGACATAGTCGTTAAAACAATCTCCCGATGTATTCGCGCATTTCGGCTTTCCAGTAGGGCCAGTCGTGGCCGCCTTGGGGGCCCCAGTCGTCGAGCGAGTGACGGATGCCTTTGTGTCGGAGGATGTCGGACAAGCGATAGGTTGGTGCCGGGTGCTCCCATTGGCCGGTGCCGGTGACGAGGTGAATGTCGCAGCTGGCGAGATGGTGATAGGCCCAGGGATCGGCGAGGTTCTGCAAGTAGTCGACGGGATTGTTGAAGTAAAAATT
>JAFAZL010000702.1 GCA_019239815.1 Acidobacteriota bacterium | reverse complement strand
GCCCCACGCGTCCGCAAACACTCGGCTGGCCAGCCATCGCGCGCGGCGACTCCACACTCATCCTGGCCCCCACCGGCACCGGCAAGACTCTCGCCGCATTCCTCTGGTGCATCAATCGCCTGATGTTCTCCACCGATAAGCCGCCCGACGACGCCCGCTGCCGCGTCATCTATATTTCCCCGATCAAAGCCCTCGCCGTCGACGTCGAGCGCAACCTCCGCGCCCCACTCGTCGGAATCGCCCAAGCCGCCCAACGTCTCGGCCACACCTATCACGAACCGACCATCGCGATCCGCACCGGCGACACGCCGACCGCTGAACGCGCCCGCTTCCTGCGCCATCCGTCCGACATCCTCATCACGACTCCCGAATCTCTCTACCTCTTACTAACGTCACAGCCCCGCGAACTCCTCCGCTCCGTTGACACCGTCATCCTCGACGAAATCCACGCGCTCGTTCCCACCAAGCGAGGTTCGCACCTTTCGCTCTCCCTCGAACGCCTCGAAAAACTCACCGGTCGCCGCCTCCAACGCATCGGCCTCTCCGCCACCCAACGCCCCCTCGAAGAAGTCGCCCGCTTCCTCGGCGGCGGCGAAGTCCCGACAATACCTCCCAAATCAGACCTTCACGGCGAAGCTCCATTCGCACGCGATGTCATCCCGAGCGAAGCGAGGAATCTGCCTTCTGAAGCAGCGCTGCAATCCGAACCATCAGCAACCGATCTCAACTCCGAATCCGAATCACCAGCGACGCCTCCCCCTCCAGACCAACCCCTCTCCGAATTCGAATCCTCCTTCTACGCTCCCGTCTACCGCCCCATCACCATCATCGACGCCGGCGAAAAAAAACAACTCGACCTCCGCGTCGAAGTCCCCGTCGAAGACATGGCCCGCCTCGACGACATCGACCCGCTCCCCAGCGGTCCTGCATCGCAAGGCCCCGTCCGCCCATCGATCTGGAGCGCCATCCACCCCAAACTCCTCGAGCTGATCAAAGCCCATCGCTCCACGCTCATCTTCGTCAACAATCGCCGTCTCGCCGAACGCATCTCCGGCGCCATCAACGACCTCGCCCAAGAAACGCTCGTCCGCGCACACCACGGCAGCGTCGCTGTCGCCCAGCGCAAAGAAATCGAAGACCGCCTCAAGCTCGGCACTCTCCGCGGCCTCGTCGCCACCTCGTCTCTCGAACTCGGCATCGACATGGGCGCCATAGATCTTGTCATCCAGATCGAATCGCCGCCATCCGTCGCCAGCGGCATGCAGCGCGTCGGACGCGCCAGCCATCACGTCGGCGCCATCAGCAACGCCGTCATCTACCCCAAATATCGCGCCGACCTCGTCGCCTGCGCCGCCATCACCCAAGCGATGTATCGCGGCGAAGTCGAAAGCGTTCACTACCCGCGCAATCCGCTCGACGTCCTCGCGCAACAAATTGTCGCCGTCATTTCGTTCGACGACTGGTATGTCGACGATCTCTTCCAACTCGTCCGCTCCGCCGCACCCTACGCCAATCTCACGCGTTCGGTGTTCGAATCCGTGCTCGACATGCTCGCTGGCCGCTACCCCAGCGACGAATTCGCGGAGCTTCGCCCGCGCATCACCTGGGACCGCGTTTCGAGTCGCCTCACGCCACGCCAAAGCTCGCGTCGCGTCGCCGTCATCAACGGCGGCACAATTCCCGATCGCGGCCTCTACGGAGTCTTCCTCTCCGGCGCCACCAAAGGCGCCCGCGTCGGCGAACTCGACGAAGAAATGGTGTTCGAATCGCGCACCGGCGACACGATCATCCTCGGCGCCACGACTTGGCGCATCGACGAAATCTCCCACGATCGCGTTCTCGTTTCGCCCGCTCCCGGCGAACCCGGCAAAATGCCCTTCTGGCACGGTGACACCGCGGGCCGTCCCGCCGAATTCGGCAAAAAAATCGGCGTCATGACGCGCGAGCTTCTCGCTCAGCCGCGTCCCGTCGCCTTCAGCACGCTCGTCACGAATCACAGCCTCGACACCAACGCCGCCGAAAATCTTCTCCGCTATCTCGAAGACCAGGCCGTCGCCACCGCACGCGTCCCCAATGATCAAGACATCGTCATCGAAACCTGTCGCGACGAACTCGGCGATCGCCGCATCTGTGTCCTCACTCCATTCGGCAGCCGTGTCCACGCGCCGTGGTGCATGGCTGTCAGCGCCAAGCTTCGCTCCGAACGCGCGCTCGATGTCGAATCCATGTGGTCCGACGACGGCTTCGTCCTCCGCATCCCCGAAAGCGACGAAGAAATCCCGTCCGAACAACTTCTCCCCGACCCAACCGAATTTCAGCAGCTCGTCTTGCAACAGCTCGGCTCAACCTCTCTTTTCGCCGCAAAATTCCGCGAAGCCGCCTCCCGAGCTCTCTTACTTCCTCGCCGTCGCGCCGGTCAACGCACTCCGCTCTGGCAGCAGCGCAAACGCGCCGCCGATCTACTAGCCGTAGCCGCGCGCTTCTCTTCATTTCCAATTCTTCTCGAGACCTATCGCGAATGCATCCGCGACGTCTTCGACCTACCCGCCACATCCGGGATCCTCGCCGCCATCCAACGCGGCGACATCCGCGTCACCAGCACGACGAGCGACAAGCCTTCCCCATTCGCCTCCTCTCTTCTCTTCTCCTATGTCGCCAACTACATCTACGAAGGCGACGCCCCTCTCGCCGAACGCCGCGCCCAAGCTCTCTCGATCGATCAGTCTCAACTCCAGGAAATTCTCGGTGATACCGACCTCAGCGAACTCCTCGATCAAAACGCCATCGACGAAGTCGAAAGCCGCCTCCAATCGCTCGAGTCCGACTATCAAGCCCGCCACGCCGACGGCGTCCACGACCTCCTCCTGAAACACGGCGACCTCACGGAATCCGAAATCGCCGCGCGAAGCACAACACCCGCAATCGCCTCCACGATCAACGACCTCGCCAACGCCCGCCGGGCCGTCCGCGTTCGAATCGCCAACGAGTCCCGCTTCATTGCCGTCGAATACGCCGGGCGCTACCGCGACGCTCTCGGCACCCCGCTACCTCCCGGCCTCGCCGAAGTCTTCCTAACCTCCAGCGAAGATCCGCTCCGCGAAATCATTCGCCGCTACGCGCGCACCCACGGCCCGTTCACCACGCAGGAACTCGCCACGCGTTACGCATTGCAGCCATCGCAGGTAGACGCCGTTCTACGCGCCTTGCATGGCAAGGGAAAATTGCTCGAAGGCGAATTCCGCCCGCGCGGCCAGCACCAGGAATGGTGCGACCCTGAAATCCTGCAGCAGATTCGCCGCAAGAGCCTCGCCCGCCTACGCCGCGAAGTGGAACCTGTCGAGCAGCGCACCTTCGCGCGCTTCACCACGCG
>JAFAZL010000492.1 GCA_019239815.1 Acidobacteriota bacterium | reverse complement strand
ATAGTCGGCGTCCAGGTCCTGCGCGATGCGCAGCATGGTGGCACGCGAGAGTTTGGCCGAGGAAGGCAGACCATAGCGCTCAAGTTCGCTCGCACGACCGGCATGGGAATAAACCTGCTCGCCGGCATCGGACAGATATTGAATCGTAAGTTCTTCGAGGCCTTCACCAAGCCAGTCGAGGCGCGGCGACGAACCGTTATTTTCGAACGGGAAGACCAGATACAGTCCTTGTTGGGAGGAGGAAGAGCGCGCCGCGTTTTGCGCCCAGACGCACGATGGGACAGTCGCCGTCGCAAAGGCAAACACGATGAACAAAGCGCGGGGAACGCGATAGCTCATTTGATGAATTTTATCAGACGCCGAGCGGGAGCCAGGGAAACCCGCAGGCAGAGCGGCGAATATGAAAACAGGGCTCGCGGTGACAGCCGGCACCGGAGAAGCGCGACAATGTGGCTACAAAGAATTCAATTCCCCGTTGGGTAGCCTGAATCTATAATCGCCACTGGGTGGTGTCCCTCTCCTAGCTGGGCTTTCGGAAAGGCGGCTTTATGCTGCGTTGGCGACTCTGCACGTTTTGCGTCGCTTGCATGTGCTTGAGTGCGATCAACGCGCGTCCGGCGGCAGCTCAGATTTTCACCACTCCCTCATCGACCGGCAAGTTCGGCGGATCGGCAACCTCCCTGGATTCGATCCAATCGACGCGCATGGACAGCAATCTATTTCTGATCAACAGCCAGGGGGCAGGCGTAACGTCGGCACTGCAAGCGCCGAGCGGCTCGATTTCGCAACTGGATTTGAAAGCGCCGGCGAAGGCGCGGCACGAGTACGAGAAGGGTTATCAGCTCCTGATGAAGAAGGATGCGCAGGGGGCGGCCGCGCACCTGACGAAGTCGATCGAGATTTATCCCAACTTTGTGGCGGCGCACAACGCGCTCGGTACGGCGTATCTGAACCAAGGAAATGCGCCGCAGGCGGCGGAACAGTTCAACCGGGCGATTGCGCTCGACGATCATTTGCCGAATTCCTATCTCAACCTCGGATGCGCACAGCTTGCAATGCAAAAGTATGCCGATGCCGAGGGCTCGCTGAAGAAAGCCGCGGCTATCGCGCCGATGGATGTGCCGCTGCTGACCGCGCTGACGTATGCGGAATTTGTGAACCAGGATTATCCGGCGGTGGTGAGCGGTGTGAAGCAGATTCACGGGCGTAAGCACGATGGCGCGGCCGTGGTTCATTACTTCGCGGCCGGAGCAATGGAGGCTCAGGGCAATCTCGCCGGAGCGCAAACCGAAATGGAAACGCTGCTGGCGGAATCTCCGAAGTCGCCTTCGACCGACGAATACCGCCGGATGCTGCAGCAGATCAGAGATGAAGAGGCCGGCCGGCTCGCACCATCGAATGCGCCGGTGCCACCGAAGCTAGTCGATCAGCCTGCGGCCGTCGATGCTGGGTTTCACGGGCCGACTGCGGCGGAGACGTTTCAGCGCGCGCATCAGGCAATGCAGGACAAGAGAGAGGAGAACGAGATTGCCGAAGCTGAAGCCGAGCCGGATGCAATCTGCGTTCACTGCGGTGGCGGCGTGCCAGCATCGAGTGCGGCGTTAGCGCCTGCACCACTGCCTGAGCGCACGAATGCCGCTCCTGCGGCAACGCTGCGTGTCGCCGTCGATGAAGTCGCCATCTTCTTCGCAGCGACCGATCATGGAAGCGCCGTGACGAACCTCACCGCGGCGGATGTCGCGATCCGCGACAATAGCCGTGCACCCGACAGCATCCTGGCGTTCCGCAATGAATCCCAACTCCCTTTGCGGCTGGGTCTCGTCATCGATACCAGCAATTCCGTGACGGATCGATTTCATTTCGAGCAAGCGGCCGCCGCGAAATTCCTGAAGACGGTGCTAACCGACAAGGATGACCTCGCGTTTGTCGTGGGTGTGAACAATTCGGTGCTGGTGGTGCAGGACTTCACGGCGGATCAGACCCTAACCGGCCGCGCGATCGACCAACTGGCCCCGGGCGGAGGGACGGCGCTGTGGGATGCGGTCGGCTTCGCCGCCGAAAAACTGGCAGAACACGTTGAAACGCAGCCCGTCGCGCGAATGCTCGTAGTGATCAGCGACGGCGAAGATAATTCGAGCGCGAGCACGCTCAAGGAAGCGATTGGAAAATCACAGCAAGGCGAAGTTGCGGTCTACACCGTTTCGACGCGAGAGACGGTGGACAACAGTTCGAGCGCGGCTTTGGGTGACCGCGCGCTGAAAGCACTTTCGTCGCTCACGGGAGGCACCGCATTCGCGCCTGATTCGCTTCGCGGACTCGGCAATAGCCTGAGCGAATTGCAGCAGGTGATTCGCGCGCGATACCTCGTGTCGTATCGGCCGGCGCAGTTTCAAATGAACGGCGCGTATCGAGCGATCGATATCAAGGCGGAGAAAGACGGACACAAGCTGACTGTCTACGCGCGTAAGGGATATTACGCAGCGCCCGGGCGAGCTAACTCCACGGAAACTGAACACTGAGAAAAAGGAGCACGGCGCGACCGTGCTCCTATTGAAGTATTGAATGCGCCGAGCGCGAGCGCTTACGGCTGCTCGGCGTCGGCGTCTGTGACTGCCTTGGGATTGAGCATGTTCTGCACTTCGGGGATTTTTAGTTCAGCAGCGAAGGCGACTTTGTCCTTCTTCAGGTCGGCGATCAGGGACGCATAGCCTTCATCTTTCGCTTTGCGCAGATATAGCACCGCGCGGTCGATACTGCCGGACTCGGCGAACGACTTGGCGAGCAAATAGTAGAAGCGGCCGCGATCGGTCACCGTACGATCTTGTAACAACGACCCGGTGCGAGCCGAGTTGTGCTCGAAGAATTGCGGATCCTTCTGCAGCGCGGTGCGGAACGCCGTGATCGACTCTTCGTACTTCTTGTCACCGAAATACGCGTAGCCGAGATTGCTGTAGAGCACGGCCATGTCGTCGTTAATCTTGATGGCCCTTTCGTAGGCGCGGATGGCTTTGCCGTACTTTTTGCGTTGATACCAGATCGTGCCGATGTTGTTTTGCGCGTCAGCGTACTTCGGATTGGCTTTGAGCGCCTTTTCGTAATATTTCATCGCCAACGAGAGCGCTTCCTGTTGATGGAGCGCGATACCGAGCTTGTTGAGGAGCACGGCGTTGGTGGGGTTTTTGTCGCATAACACTTTGAAAGTCTGCGCCGCTTCGACATATTGCTTGCGCGCCATGTAGAGGTCGCCCATCTGCTCGGGCGTCAGCTCGTTGACGACGGCCGGCGACGCAGTCGCGGTCGACACCTGTTGCGGCGCCTGCATCGGCATCGGGGCGCTGGGCAGAGAACGATCGGCCTTGGCCATCAGCGTCGCAGAACCATCGATCAAAGGTGGAAGCTCGGAACCGACTTGCGCGCGGGAAGGAACTGCGGAAAGCATTACGAGGAAAGAACCCGAAACCGCCAGAGAAACTAGCTTCATGGCGAGTCTCCTTTGTCATCCGGTTTAGGAGCGGCCGGATCTTGCTTCTTCTTACCCCCAAAGATACCAAAAATCTTCTTCAAAGGGTTCTTTTTATTTTCAGTGGTCTTGCCGTTTTGGTCCACAGCGGGGGTGGCACCCTGACCAGTTGCATTGGGAGGCCGGTTGGGATCGTAGGGGACGGGATTGCCATTCACGTCGACAACCGTCTGCGGCACCTTCGGCTGGCCGCCTCCAAAGACGTGGGATAGCCATGAGCCCGTGGAGGAGATGACGCCGTGGCCGCCGCCGTGGATTTCGCACATCTGGGTGGGGGCGGACCCGAGGACGTACACCTCTTCGCGAGTGCTTGGGCAGTTTGGCGTGGCGAGTTCGAGCGACTCGGGGTCGATCATCACCGACTGCACGCCGTCGGGCGCGTCGAAGTCTTTCACGTCTTTGTATTCGGGGAGCTGCGTGGCGTGAATCATGAAGTCGGCCCAGATGGGAGCGTCGGTGACGCCGCCGGTCAGGCCGAGGTCGCGGTTGTCGTCGAAACCGATCCAGATGACGCAGACGAGATTGTTGGTGAAGCCGGCGAACCAGCCGTCACGCGAGGTGCCGGTTTTTCCGGCGGCGGGCAGTGTGAAGCCGCGGGCGCGAACTCCGGCGGCGGTGCCGTGGTTCATGACGTCTTTCATCAGGCTGGTGACGAGGAAGGTCACGCGTGGGTCGAGGACATTTTTGGTTTGCGGCGTCGCCTTCTCGAGGACTTCGCCGTTGGAGCTGATGACGTCTTGGATGAATTCGGGTTCGGCGCGTGTGCCGCCGTTTGCGAATGCGGTGTAGGCGGCGGCGACATCGACCGGCGTCATTTCGTAGGCGCCGAGCGCGACGGCGGGAGTCGCCTGGATGTTTTGGCCGAGCCCCATCTGACGCGCGATTTGAACGACGCGGCCGTAGCCGATCAGCTCGGCGACTTTTACTGTGGCGACGTTGAGCGAGTTGGTGAGGGCTTCGCGGGCGGTGACTCGGCCCATGAATTTTGCGCCGTAGTTATTGGGCGTGTATTCCTTGCCGTCGAACTCGAAGGTGGTGGGCTCGTCGTCGATCGTGGTGGCGGGAGTGACGATGGGTTGCACATTGTCGACGGCGTTGTCGAAGGCGGCGGCGTAGACGAACGGCTTGAAGACGGAACCCGGCTGGCGATGAGCAAGCGCGTGGTTGAGCTGGCTCTGGCCGTAGTCGCGGCCGCCCACGACGGCTTTGATTTCGCCGGTGCGCGGATCGAGAGCGACGAGTGCGGCTTGCACCTGAGGAATCGGCTCGTTGCTTCCCTTCTTCGCGGCTTCCTTTTTCCACTTGTCGTATTTCTTGGCGAGGAGTTTGTCTACGTTCTTCGCGCCTTCTTCGATTGCGTTTTGGGCGATGCGCTCGAGCGCGGGGTCGAGCGTAGTGTAGACGCGGAAATTTTCGGTGGTGAGCTGCTGCTCGGAATATTTGTCGAGCAGGTGGTCTTTCACCATGTCGATGAAGTAGGGCGCTTCGCCGCCGGTGATGGCGGTGCGGACGATTTTCAGAGGAACGCGTTTGGCGTCCTGGACGTCGGCTTCCGTGACGTATTTGTTTTCGAGCATTTGCGTCAGGACGCGATCGCGCGCCTGGTTGCCGCGCTCGGGATGGCGGTCGGCGGCCGAGTAATAGTTGGGGGCGCGGATGATGCCGGCGAGGTAGGCGTCTTCGGCGAGCGAAAGCTGGCGCAAATCTTTGCCGAAGTAGGCGACGCTGGCCTCGGAGAAGCCGCGGATGCCGAAGCTGCCGCGATTGCCGAGATAAACCTCGTTGGCGTAAAGCTCGAAAATTTGCTGTTTGTTGAAGCGCTGCTCGAGTTCCATCGCGACCATCAACTCGGCGAGCTTGCGGCGCCAGGTGCGCTCGTTGGAAAAGAAAAACGTGCGAGCGACTTGCATCGTGATCGTGCTCGCGCCCTGATAGTTGTGGCTGGTGTGGCGCAGGTCGGCCCATGCGGCGCCAACGATGCGGACAAAGTCGAATCCGCCGTGTTCGAGGAAGCGTTTGTCTTCGGCGGAGATGATGGCGTGAACCAGCGTCGGCGGAATGTCGTCGTAGCGGATGGGGCGGCGCTTTTCGCGCGCGGAGTCGAACAGATTGGTGATGAGCTCCGGTTCGATGTCGGCGGTGATGAGGTCGTTGCCGCCGCCGAGGGGGCGAATCGAGGTGATTTTTTTGCCGGCGAACGAAACGGAAATAGCGTTTGTGGCGGCGAAGTAAGAGAGCTTCGACGGGACGATATCGACGCTGTTTCCGCGCACGGTGAACTTACCGAGCGCGTTGTCGTCCTTCTCGGGGCGATAGCCGACCTTAGTCAGATAGGTGGCGAGTTCCTCGGCGGACCAGACTTCCCCGTCGGCGATTCGCTGAGGCGCTGAGAAAATCTGCGTGGTGTTCTGCAACAGATGACCGGACAAGCGCGCATCGATCATCCGCGAATACTTCACGTAGAAGTAGGTGACGATGCTGACCCACGTAAGGAAAATGGCGAATGTTACGCCCAGTACGGTCAGGCCGACCCACGACGTCCAGAAGCCTTTTTCAATGCGAATGCGCAAACTCGTCCCTCAGTGGCTGGACTCCCATTGTCTCTTAACCCCGAACAGGAGTAAAAGACGCGGTTCCAGGTCAGAAACGTAGTGTGCGCAATGAGTTGCGGGACTCGAAGCTGTGTAAGGGACCGATGCTCGAGGAGATGGGAGCAGTGGACTACAGATTCTTGTTCTCGCTCGAAGGCGTGAAGTGGAGGCTCATCTGGTAGACGAGGAGATCCACAGGCACCGTGTAGTCGCACGCGATGCGAACGACGTCCTGCGACGATTCGATCTTGATGTCTTCGCGCTTCACCGGGATTTCCAGGTCTTTGATTACCTTAAAAATGCTGTCGCGAATCTGCTCTTCGGGATAGTGGTTCACCACCGCGAAGCGCGCCTGCTCCTGCATCTTGTCGGCAAGCTGATATTCCGCAACGTAAGCTGGCAGGATCTTATAGGCCACAAAAGCACCGTAGATCAGCAGGATCGTCCAGAGAATCGCCTTGATGGTGCCGCCGCCGTGCTGCGAACGTAGCGCGGCTCGACCACTACGCGCAGGCTGACTTCCAGATTGGGGATGACGAGACAAGGCTGCTCCAGTCTCTTTCGGGCCCTTAAGCTCACTCGTTAAACTGCCCACTAAACAGGCGAATCTCGGCTAATTTACGCCGATTTCGGTTACTCCCAAACTAGCATCCAGCAGCAAGCCTGTCGAGAAATAGGCGGCAGTGATGTTCCCGGAAAGCAAATGGCGAGACGCCGAGACGAAAATAGAGCGAAGCGACTCGTGAAAGGGACAACACGCACGAAAAGGCAACAAAGGAAAGAAGTTGCTGGCACTCCAACGGCAAAGGTGATCACCGTCGGTTGCTGCGAACGCAGGTTACTTTACGGAAACTCAGTAAGCACGAGCGAAAATCGCGCTCTCGGGCGCGGCCTTACCGCAGTACACGCAATTGCCCGTGCTTCCCGGCTGTTCGAGGGGTATGCAGCGCATTGTGGCGCGTGTTTCTTCTTTGATCTTGGCTTCGCAGTCTGCGCTGCCGCACCAGGACGCCAGCGCAAAACCTGTCTCGACCGCTTTCTTGAGATCGTCGTAGGTCTTCGCCTCGTGGGTGTTGGCTTTGCGAAAAGCCAGCGCTTTGTCGAACATCGCCTGCTGGATTTCGGCCAGCAGCTTCTCAATCGTCTGGGGGATATCGGCGAGAGGTGCGCTGATCTTCCCTTCGCGCCCGGGCCGATCGCGCCGCGCCAACACCGCCGCCTGTTTGGCGACATCCTTCGGCCCAAGCTCGACGCGCACGGGCACGCCGCGCATCTCCCAGTCGTTGAATTTCCAGCCGGGGCTGTTCCCTTCGCGCTCATCAAGGATGACGCGAATGTTCGCTTTCGCGAGTTCAGCCTTCAGCTTGCGAGCCGCATCAACGACCGAGGTTTT
>JAFAZL010000031.1 GCA_019239815.1 Acidobacteriota bacterium | reverse complement strand
TTGCTCGTCACCGATGAGGTACGAAGCGTGGGCAAGGCAGCTGAGATAGAACTGCTTGAGGATCATGCGGGTCGTCTTATTTCGGACTCATCAAGAAAAAACGGAACGAGTCAATTCTTTACGCCCGGGCAAGTTGGGGCGCAGCAGTGCTGCGCCCCTACATCATCTTGCCAAGCACAATGTTACTTCGGTTGCGGAACGATACGCAGATACGGGCGCGGCGCTTTCCAGCCGTTGGGATATTTCTGCTTTGCCTGCTCGTCGGTGACGGAGCCGGAAATGATGACGTCGTCGCCGGGCTTCCAATTCACCGGAGTCGAGACGGCATGCTTCGCGGTGAGCTGCATGGAATCGACGACGCGGAGCACTTCGTCGAAGTTGCGGCCGGTGCTCATCGGATAGCTGAGCATGAGTTTGATTTTTTTGTCGGGGCCGACGACGAAGACAGTGCGAACGGTCGCGTTGGTGGCGGCGGTGCGGCCTTCGGAAGTGCTGCCGGCTTCGGCGGGAAGCATGTTGTAAAGCTTCGCGACTTCAAGCGTTGGGTCGCCGATCATCGGGTAATTGACGCGGTGGCCCTGGGTTTCCTGAATATCTTCGATCCATTTGCTGTGCGACGTGACGGGATCGACGCTGAGGCCGATGATCTTCACGTTGCGCTTTTTGAATTCGGGCTCGAGGCCGGCCATGTAGCCAAGCTCGGTGGTACAGACCGGCGTGAAATCCTTGGGATGAGAAAAGAGGATGGCCCAGCTATCGCCGATCCATTCGTGGAAATTGATTTTGCCTTGCGAGGTTTCGGCGGTGAAATTGGGGGCTTCGTCATTGATGCGCAGCATTTTGTTGGTCTCCTGACCTGTTGTCAAAGCGGGGATGCGTGCGTGGAATTATCCTGAATCGACGGAGAAAAGTCGAATGTGTTGGCCGAAAGACATGTCAATTTTTCGCAAACCATTGCTTAGGCTCACAGGCTAGATTTTTCGATTGAGTCTTGAGCTGAGATCCTTCGGCGACCTGCGGTCGCCTCAGGATGACAGGTCCGTGGTTAGATGACAGGTCAGTTGTGGTCAAGAAAAGCTAACGCGAGGCGCAGAGATCGCCGAGGCTCGCGGAGATTCGGAACTACGTCAGTGGCTTTGCGCGATCATGTCCTGGAATTTGTTGAAGAAGGCGGCTTCGTTGGGGCCGGCGTTGTTGCGCAGCGGCAGGACGCGCTGGACTAGGATTTCAGGGGCGTCAGTGCCGAGGAGCTTCATCGACTCAGCGATGAAATCGGCGAGCGGCATGGCGTTGGGATTGTCTTTGCTGTTGAGGAGATCAGTCTGCACCCATGGCGGAACGATTTCGATGACTTTCACGTTCGAGTCTTTCAGCTTGTAGCGCGACGTCATCGAGTAGGAGTGGATGGCGGCTTTCGTGGCGCAGTAGACGGAGGTGAAGCTCATCGGGGTGAATGCGAGACCTGACGAAACGTTCATGACATAGGCGGCGGGTTGCTTTTTCAGATGCTCGATCAGAGCCGAAGTAACCCGGATCGGGCCCAAGAGATTGGTGGTGACGATTGATTCCATCTGCGCGTCGTCCATCTCGGTCGAAGTGTCGTCGAGATACATGATGCCCGCGTTGTTGATGACGGCGTTGAGTTCGGGATAGGTGGCGATCAATTCTTTGCAAACGGCAGTGATGCCGAAGGGATCTTCGACGTCGAGCTCGACGGCTTGCATGCCGGGATTGGCCTTCGTGACTTCGGCGAGGTGACCTTTGCGGCGGCCCGAGACGATCACTTGATTGCCGAGTTTGTGGAAAGCTTCGGCGTAGGCGCGGCCGATGCCGGAGGTGCCTCCGGTGATGAAGATGGTGTTACCGGTGAGATTCATTGCGGCTCCGATTGATAATTTTTGTCTGCGCTTCGATTGGATGTCGGGCGAGAGGAGTCGGCTATATATTTTGCGGTTCGCGATGCGTCAGGTGATGCCGAGCTTGTGCTGCATTTCTTCGAGCGAGACGCCCTTTGTTTCGGGATAAAAAGCGCCGACGACGATTAACTGTACAACCATCATCGCGGAGAAAAAGACGAACGGGTAGGCGCCGCTGGAATGCGCGATGACCGGGAACACGAGGGAGATGGCGCCGTTCATGAACCAGTGCGAGAAACTGCCGAGGCTCTGTCCTTTGGCCCGCACCTGATTGGGGAAAACTTCGCCGATGTAAACCCAGATGACGGCGCCTTGTGAGAACCCGAAGAACGCGATGAATCCTACGAGGAGCCAGACGAGGAAGCTTTGGTGTTGCTGCGTGAAGAAGATGTAGGCAACGCCGCCGAGACAAAGCGCAGTCCCGACGGAACCGATCAGCAATAACGTCTTGCGCCCGATCTTGTCGATCACGGTCATGGCGAGCATGGTGAACAGTAAGTTGGTGGCGCCGATGGCGACGGACTGTAGATCGCCTGACACTTTGCTGAAACCAGCGGCGGCGAAAATGTC
>JAFAZL010000899.1 GCA_019239815.1 Acidobacteriota bacterium | reverse complement strand
CTCGAAGCGCGTTAGCGCCGCCAGCGGCACCATCGCTCCGCTACTACTCTTCACGTAAAATTGCCCCACGTTCTCGGCGCGAGTCCGATAGTCTCCCTCGGCCTCGACGTACACCTGCCACTGCCGCCCGAACCGGTTGAAATAATTGATGAACAATCCGCCCATAAACGCCTGAAGCGTCCGGTACACATCATTCACCGCGACCTGCTGCTTCAACACTTTGTCGCGGTCGACCTCCACGAACTGCTGCGGCACACTCGGCAAAAACGTCGTGCTGAGGTTCGCGATTTCGGGCCGCTTTCGCGCGGCATTCAGGAACGTCGCCAAATTCGTCGCAAGAAAATTCACGTCGTTTCCGGCGCGATCTTCCAAGGCAAACGTGAATCCGCCCGAAGTCCCGACGCCGGGAATCGAAGGCGGCGAAAACGAGAACGCAATCCCTTCGGGTATCTGCGACAGCGCGATATTGATCCGCTGCTTGATCTCCTGGAGTTGCACGTCTCGCGATTTCCGCTCATCCCACGGTTTCAGCGTCACAAAGAAAAATCCGTTATAACTTGTGCGCACAAAGCTCAACAGGCTGAAGCCCACAACGCTGGTCGTATACTCCACGCCCGGCGTCTTTGCCAGCACATCCTCGATCTTTCGCGCGACCTCATCCGTCCGCTGCAGCGAAGCCGCGTTCGGCAGCTGCAAATTGATGTACAAATAACCCTGATCTTCATCCGGCAAAAAGCTCGACGGAATCTTGCTCGCGAAAAATCCAGCGCCCGCGGCGAACGCCACGATCAAGACCAGTGCAATCGCGCTCTTGCGAATCAAGCCGCCGCAAACGCGGACATACGCGTTCGTCACACTGGTAAATGTCCGATTGAACCAGCCAAAGAATCGCTTCAACAATCCGCCGCTGGGTTCCTTCGGCTTCAGCAAGAGCGCCGACAACGCCGGACTTAACGTCAACGCGTTGAACGCCGACAAAATCACCGAAATCGCAATCGTCACCGCAAATTGCTGATACAACCGCCCCGTGATCCCGGGAATAAATGCTGTCGGCACGAACACAGCAGACAACACCAGCGCAATACCCACGACTGGCCCCGAAATTTCCTCCATCGCCTTGATGGCGGCTTCTTTCGGCGCCAACCCATCTTCAATATGCCTCTCGACCGCCTCCACCACGACGATCGCGTCATCGACCACCAACCCAATCGCCAGCACCAATCCAAACAACGACAACGTGTTCACCGAAAACCCAAACACGGGAAACAAGGTAAACGTGCCGATCAGGGAGACCGGAACCGCCAGCAACGGAATCAACGTCGCGCGCCACCCTTGCAGGAAGATGTACACGACGATGATCACCAGCACGATCGCGATCACCAGCGTCTCGATGATTTCCTTCATGCCTTGGGTCACTGCGCGGGTCGTATCCAGCGACGTCACATAGTCGATGTCGTGCGGGAATCGCGTCTTCACATCTCGCATCAGCTTATTGACACCGTCGGCAGCCTGCACCGCGTTCGAGCCGGGCAACTGATACACCGCAATGACCGCGCCCGGCTTGCCATTCAAGCGTCCGACAACCGTATAGTTCTGCGCGCCAAGCTCGATGCGCGCAACATCGCGTAGTCGTACTGTTGCGCCGCTCGTCGCCCCGCGCACCACAATGTCGCCAAACTCCTCCGGCGACGTCAGCCGGCCTTGCGCGCGCACCGAATAGGTGTACTCCTGTCCCTTCGGCACAGGTTCGCTTCCCACTTGCCCCGCCGGATTCACCGTGTTCTGCGACTGAATCGCCTGCACGATCTCCGGCACCGTAATCGCCAGCTTCGCCAATTGATCCGGCTTCACCCACAGTCGCATCGCGTATTGCCCAGCGCCAAAAATCTGCACGCTGCCGATGCCATACAATCGCGTAAGCTGATCCGCTAGGTTGATATACGCATAGTTCGACAAAAACTGCGCGTCGTACGTCCCATTCGGTGAATACAAGGTCATCAGCATCAGCGGCGCCGTAACCGTCTTCTGCACCGTGATGCCGAAATTGTTCACGTCCGCCGGCAGCTGTGATTGCGCCTGCGTCTGCCGCATCTGCGTCAAAATTAGATCTGTGTTCGGGTCTGTCTTGACATCGAAATCGACGATCAGCCGCATCCCGCCGTCCGCCGTCGAGTTCAGCGAGTACATGTAGTTCATGTTGTCGACGCCGCTCATCTGCTGCTCGATCGGCGTCGCCACCGACTGCTCGATCGTCTGCGCATCGGCGCCGACGTATGTCGCAACAACCTGCACTTCAGGAGGAACAATGTTGGGGAACAACGCGACGGGGAGCGCAGTGATCGTCACCGCTCCGACAATCACCATGACGATCGAAATAACCATCGCCACGATGGGTCGGTTGATAAAAAATTTAGACATTGTCAGGCGCCCTTTGCCGTGCCTGCGCTCGCGCCTGGGGCGGGAGCCGCTGCTTGCTCTTTCGGCTTCACCACCGCACCGTCTCTCACCTTCTGCAATCCTTCAACGATCACCATCTCGCCCGGTTTCACGCCGTCTTGGATAATCCAGCTTTCTCCGGAACGCTCTCCCACCTTCACCGACCGGATGCTTACCTTGTTCCCTTCGCCGACTACAGCAATCTGATACGTTCCTTGCAGCTCGTTCACGGCGCGTTGCGGCACCACCAGCGCTCCATTCACCTGGTCTGTTGCCGCGCGTATGCGCCCGAATTGCCCCGGCCTCAAAATATTTTCGGGATTTGGGAACGATGACGCGATGCGAATGCTTCCCGTCGTGATGTCCACTTGACGGTCCGTGTACAAAATCCTGCCTTGATGGGGATAAACGGTACCGTCGGCCAAAATCAATTGCAGTGGCGGCGCATCTTTTGGGCCTTCAATATCGTCGCGATAGTTGCTGGGTGCATTGATGCGCTTCGCAAACTTCATATACGTTTGTTCGCTGATCGGAAAATACGCTTTGATCGGCTCCACACGCGACACCGAAGTCAGCACGGCTGTCGGACTCACCAAATTCCCGATCTGCACCGTCGCAATCCCGGCAATTCCGTCCAATAATGAAGTCACGTGGCAAAAATCCAGGTTTAGTTGCGCCTGTTCCACCTGGGCTTCGCCCGACTTCACCGCCGCCACCGCGGCAAGATTCGCTTGGACGTCATTGTCGAGCTGGCTCTGCGCAATCGCGCGCTCTTTCGCTAATGGCGTGTCGCGATCCACGTCCAGTTTCGTTTTTCCCAGTTGCGCTTGTGCCTGCGCCAGTTGCGCCTTCGCTTGATCGAGCACCGCCTGGAAGGGCCGCGGATCGATCTCGAACAGCACCTGCCCCTTTTTAACCGGCGAACCTTCGCGATATGTCTGCGCAATGATGTAACCCGTCACCTGCGGCTGGATCTGCGCGTTGTCGAAACCATCCAGCGTCGCCACCCACTCGTTGTAAATCGGGACATCTTTCTGCACTACTGGAGCGACGACGACGTCCGGAGGGGGCATCGCCGACGCCGCTTTTTGCTCCTGGCATCCCGCCGACGCAAGCGTTCCCGCGACGAACAACGCTGCCACGGCGAGTTCAACTCGGAGCGTCTTTGAACGCGTCGAATCCATACCTTCGCGCCCACCGCTGAAAACACTTACCCGCATTGCCTCTGATGGATTGAGTCGAAAGTTCATGTTTGTGCTTCCTTGCGTTGGATCACTGCACATTTGGGACAAAAACGAATGGAGCAAACCGCGCTCCGGTTCTCTCCGTGCAGGGGCGATACTCTACCCCCTTTTTCCCAAAAGCACATCCACCGCAACGAAAGGTATGGATGCCCACCTGGTTGCGAGGGTTA
>JAFAZL010000869.1 GCA_019239815.1 Acidobacteriota bacterium | reverse complement strand
CAGATCCTCGCCGACACCCACGGCAACACCCTCCACCTCTATGAGCGCGACTGCTCCGTTCAGCGCCGCAACCAAAAGGTCGTCGAAATCGCACCCGCCGTCAACCTACACCCGCGCGTCCGCAAAGAACTCGCCGAAGCCGCCGTCGCACTTGCGAAAGCCGCCAACTACTACAACGCCGGCACCGTCGAATTCCTCGTCGACGCGGAAACCAATGAGTGGTACTTCATCGAAGTCAACCCGCGCGTCCAGGTCGAACACACCGTCACCGAAATGATCACCGGCATCGACATCGTGCGCTCGCAAATCCAAATCGCGCAGGGTAACCAACTCCACGGCCCCGAAATGAATCTCCCTCGCCAGGACTCCATCCCGCTCAACGGCTACGCCCTGCAATGCCGCGTCACTACAGAGGACCCCGCCAACAACTTCATCCCCGACTACGGCAAGATCCACACCTACCGCTCCGCCGCGGGATTCGGCATCCGTCTCGACGGCGCTTCCGCGTACAATGGCGCCGTCATCACGCCTTACTACGATTCACTGCTCGTCAAAATGACCGCCTGGGGCCGCAACTTCCCCGAAGCCTGCCAGCGCATGGATCGCGCACTTCGCGAGTTCCGCATTCGCGGCGTCAAAACCAACATCCCGTTCCTCGACAACGTCGTCAATAACGAAACGTTTCAGAACGGCCAAACCACCACATCGTTCCTCTCCGAGCATCCTGAGCTGTTCAAATTCGCCCTACGCCGCGACCGCGCTACCAAGCTCCTCACCTATCTCAGCGAAGTCATCGTGAACGGCAACCCCGAGGTCAAAGGCAAACCCAAGCCTCCCATTCGTCCCGCCCACATCCCCCAGCACGACCCCAGCGCGCCTCCCAACGGCACTAAACAAGTCCTCGAACAACTCGGCGCGGAAGCTTTCGCCCAATGGACCCTCGCTCAAGAACGGCTCCTCCTCACCGACACCACCTTCCGCGACGCCCACCAGTCCCTCATGGCCACGCGCGTCCGCACCTACGACATGCTCGCCATCGCCGATTTCACCGCGCACAAACTCCACAACCTCTACAGCCTCGAAATGTGGGGCGGCGCCACCTTCGACGTCGCGCTCCGCTTTCTACTCGAAGACCCCTGGCTGCGTCTGCGCCGCCTCCGTGAGGCCATTCCGAACATCTGCTTCCAAATGCTGCTCCGCGCCTCCAACGCCGTCGGCTACACCGCGTACCCTGACAACGTCGTCTCCGAATTCATCCTCGAAGCAGCCGACCGCGGCATCGACATCTTCCGCATATTCGACTCGCTCAACTGGCTCCCCAACATGAAAATCCCCATGGAAGCCGTCCGCAAGAGCGGCAAAGTCTGCGAGGCCGCCATCTGCTACACCGGCGACATCCTCGATCCCCACCGCGCCAAATACTCGCTCCAATACTACGTCCGCATGGCGAAAGAACTCGAGAAGATGGGCGCCCACATCCTCGCGATCAAAGACATGGCTGGACTCTGCAAGCCCTACGCTGCCTTCAAGCTGGTCAAAACCCTTCGCGAAGAAACCGGCCTGCCCATCCACTTCCACACGCACGACACCAGCGGCATCAACGCCGCCTCCATCCTCAAAGCCTCTGAAGCCGGAGTGCACGTCGCCGACGGCGCGCTCGCCGCCATGTCCGGCACCACCAGCCAGCCCAATCTGAACTCCGTCGTCGCCGCCCTGGCCAACACCGGCCGCGACACTCAACTCGATTTCAACGCGCTCAACCACTGCTCCGATTACTGGGAAACCGTTCGCACCTACTATCGCCCATTCGACGATGCGCCGCCCTCCGGCACTGCCGAAGTCTACGTGCATGAAATGCCGGGCGGTCAATACACCAATCTCCGCGCCCAAGCCGAATCCATGGGACTCGGCGCGCGCTGGCAAGACATCGCCAACGCCTACGCCGGCGTGAACATGGCATTCGGCGACATCGTGAAAGTTACGCCGTCCAGCAAAGTGGTGGGCGACCTCGCCATCTTCCTCGTCAGCCACGGCATGACCGTGAAAGATCTGGAGCGCTTGGGTCCCGATCACAACCTTACGCTGCCTAACTCCGTGATTGACATGTTCGAAGGCTCGCTCGGCGAACCCGAAGGTGGTTGGCCGTCCCGCATGAAAGATGTCGTGCTCCGCGGCAAACCCACCAAGCCCGGCCGCCCCGGCGAACACCTCGCGCCCGTCGACCTCCAGCAAACCACCGCCCTGCTCGAAAAGAAAACCGGCCACCGCGTCACATCCACCGACGTCATGAGCTACCTCATGTACCCCGACGTCTTCCTCAAATTCGCGAAAGCCCGCAACCTCTACGGCAATGTCGAAGTCCTGCCCACGCCGCAGTTTTTCTTTGGCCTCGAAAAGAGCGAAGAGGTCTCCGTGGACATCGAGCCCGGCAAGACCCTCATCATCAAGTTCCTCACCGCGAGCGACCCCCAGCCCGACGGCACCCGCGTCGTCTTCTTTGAACTGAACGGCCAGCCCCGCGAAGTCACGATCAAAGACAAGAGCCAACAAGCGAAAGTCGAAACGCGAGCCCAAGCGGACCCCGCCAAACCCGGGGACGTCGGTGCACCCATCCCCGGCGCCGTCAGCAGCATCGCGGTCGAAGTCGGCCAGAAAGTATCCAAAGGGGACAAACTCCTGGTCATGGAAGCCATGAAAATGCAGTCCACCATCTACTCGCCC
>JAFAZL010000738.1 GCA_019239815.1 Acidobacteriota bacterium | reverse complement strand
GAAAACGCGGCGCATAGGTGTTCGCCGGGCCAAATAATCGGTCTTCCCAGAATGCCGGCACGCCGTCGATTTCTAGCGTCGTGCGGAAGCGGCGGCGCGCTTCATCGAGATCGATGTTAGCGTCGGCGAACCAATCGCAGACTTTTTGCAGCGATGCGGTGGAGACGATCGTCGGCCCGTTCGCGTCAGGATCGTCGGGAAAACCGTTCGCGGAGTAGCGCACGATGATGCGTTGCTCGAAATAAACGCTGAACCATTCGGCGGCTTCTTCGTTATCGCTGGGGAACGCGAATTCGCGCGGCGGGATCTGGCGGCTGTCGCCGGGAATGCTCAGCGTGACGGATCTCAGGTCGGCCGCGAAATTGGCGCGAATCGCAAAAATCGCCGGCGTGCGTTTGCCGTTGACCCAGCGATTGTCGGGTGTGTAGAGCGCCCAGGCGCGATCGAGTTCGAGCCCGCCGGCGGGTCCGATGCGCGCTTCGTTGACGTAAACGGGATCGAGCGACTTGATCGGATGGAGGCGGATGTTGGCGAGGCGCGGGTGATCTTGAGTCGAGGCGCTGGTCACGCCGCGATTTTAGCAGGCCGGGCTGCCGTCAACAGCGCGATCCTTGTCACAGTCATCGTGATACGCATCAGTGCGCCGGATAGTCCTTCAGCTCCGGAGGATTTGGACGGCTGGCGGGCGGCACAATGCCATTCAATCGGAGATACATCACGACCTGCCCGTAGTGATCTGCGACATGCCAGATTGCCGTGCCCGCGAGGCCGAGCCGCGTGTTCGGTCCGGCGTAGCGGCCCTCGATCGGGTCATACATATTTTTGCTGGTGATGGCGTTGAGCGACGCGTTCATGGCCGCGAACGAATTGCGCAGATAGGTGAGCAGTTGCGCGCGCGTTTTGGCAGGATCGGGGCTGCCGTTTTCGCAGCCGTCGGGCGGCGTTTTTCCATCGAGTTCGGCGGCGAACGCAAAATTTGCGCACGCAACGTGTTTCACTTGGTCGGCGAACGATCGCATCTGCGTCGGCCCAACAGAAGTCGGAGCATTGCTCGCGGTCGCCGGCACAACCGGGCGGAAGTTGTATTTATCTTCGGGCATCGCTTCGGCGGCCGAGCGAAATTCGTACTCCTGGCTGCCGAATGTTCGCATCAGCGCGCCGCCGACGGTTTCGTTTTTGCTGAGCTCGGCGGCGGTGGGCTCGTGCGCGGGGGCGGGCGCGGGCTGCTGCGTTGATGGCGTCGGCGATTGTGATTGGGTTGACGACTGCGCGCGCGACGAAGCCGCACTCAACAGCGCGCCCGACAGCAGTAGACAAACAATGTTCAGTCCCTGAAAGCCGCCGCGGCTCGTGCACCAACGCATGACGAACGTCTCCCACCGGCGAATTGCCGGTCGATTGGGAGTGTAGCATCGCGCGCCATCTCCATGAACCTCGCGCGGCAACTCCGGCTGACAAGTTCGCCTAAGGTCTTTGCTCGCAAATTCACCAAAGAATTCTGTGGGGAATTGGAACGCGAGAGAAGCGATACTAGAAAGGATCAACATGAGATCGACGATGCGGCACACGGTGCCGGTATTTCTTTTCGTAATTTTCGTGATTCTGCGTGGCACGTATGTCGCCGCGCAAACTCCATCGACGACATCGACGTCGACAACCACAACAACCAACGGCTCTGTGTCCGTCACGATTCCGCTTGAGGTTGTCGCACCCCCAGGATGCTCCGTGGCATTTTCCTCGTCGGGCAGCGTGCCGGTGATTAGCGTGAGCGGATGCACAGCATCAACGCCGCCACCGAATCCACCGCCACCGCCAACTCCGACGCCCACGCCAACACCAGATCCCGGTCCATCGAAAAGGCCTGCCAATATCGCCGCGTTTCCCAGCGCACAAGGCGGAGGCGCGGCTAGCGTCGGAGGACGCGGCGGTATAGTGATTGAAGTCACCAACCTCAACGATTCCGGCCCTGGATCGCTGCGTGCCTGTGAAATGGCGAGCGGTCCACGCACGTGCGTTTTTCGCGTCGCCGGCTTGATCCCGGTAACGTCTGGCGACATTCGAGTCAGCAACCCCTATCTCACAGTTGCGTGCCAAACGGCGCCCGGCGAAGTCATCATCGGCGGACCGAATACCAGAGGCGCTGTGATGGGCATCTCGACGCATGATGTGATCGTCCGCGGCTGCGTTTCCTCGCCCGACAATGCGTCCACAACGAGCGGACCCAACACCGGACAACCGCCATCTGGATTGTGAACTGTCCGGGCGTCTCGCCGATGCTTTCCGCCAACGCGAACGCCGGCTGTTACAACATCATGATCGACAGCGTGACGACGCGCTGGTGCGGCAATAAATGTTTCATCACCACGAGCAACTTCACGCCCGGCGCCAATGGAAACGGGAACGGAGTCGGCCCGAATCGCGCCATCACGGTGCAATGGTCGCTCGACTACGAGCCGCACGAGGGCCATCCCGTCGGCTTCGGAACAGCGACGGATGAGAGTTGCGTTGGTACGCGCGCGAACCCGACCTGCCTTTCAGCCTACGAGACCGACATCGACTTTCACCACAACATGTTCGCCAACGTTAGTCACCGCATCCCCGAGAACAGCAACGGCTCGACCCGCTGGGCGAACAACCTGGTTTTCAACTGGGGATTTTACGTGAACGCTTGGCTGGGAGCCGAGATTGTGGATGTTCGTGGCAACAAGTTTGCCCCCGGCAATCTGAATTCACTCGGTGCACAAAAATATCCCATCCACTTCACGACAAACAGCCCGGAGATGAGCGGCACGCCGAGCGTCTATGTAGCCGACAACATTCTGGGCGGATTTGGATCGAACACACCGGCTTCCGATCAATACGGCACATTGGTCAACCAGATC
>JAFAZL010000964.1 GCA_019239815.1 Acidobacteriota bacterium | reverse complement strand
ATAATCGACCGGCTCCGTCTCATAAAACGATGACACCTTTCGAACCCGGACACCCGCGTCCGGCAACGCCGCAATCGCCGCCTTCAAATTCGCAGCACGATCCCCGATATTCGATCCAAGTGACAGATAGACAATTTGAACGGTCATCGCGGAGCCAACTAAAGTCAGCGCAAACAGTGGCGGAATTACAGCGAGTAGTGTATATGCATGGCCAACCGGTTGGGTGATATTGCCCGGCCACTTCCCCGGAGTGCAATTCATCGCGTTGCCGCCCAGCAGCTAGCGCGGTTGCGCAAGGAGAAATTCGATCATGTCTATCCTTGCCTGGATCGTCTTGGGAATACTCGCAGGCTTCATCGGCAGCAAAATTGTCAATAAGAGCGGCGAGGGATTAATACTCGACCTCGTGTTGGGAATCGTCGGCGCCGTTGTCGGCGGGTGGCTGTTTAACACCTTCGGCCACAGTGGCGTGACCGGGTTAAATCTGTACAGTTTGCTCGTAGCGGTGGTTGGCGCGGTGATCGTCTTGGTCGTCTGGCACGCAATCAAACGTGCTTGAAATTCGCGGCTTCGCGCGAGTGAATCGCAAGTCAGATCGTTAACTAGAAAAGCCGCGGCTGGCGGCGCGGCAGTTCGCGGCCGAAATATTCGTAGGCGCGCGGCGTCGCCATCCGACCGCGCGGCGTGCGGTCGATCATGCCGATCTGCATCAGATAGGGTTCGTACATTTCCTCGATCGCGTCTTCCTCTTCGCTGAGCGCTGCGGCGAGTGTGCCGAGGCCGACTGGTCCGCCGCCGTATTTATCGAGCAGCGCGAGCATCAGGTTGCGATCGACTTCATCGAGGCCGCTCGAGTCGATGCCCAGCATCTGCAGCGCTTCCTGAGCCACTGCGCGGGTGATGCGTCCCGCGGCGCGGACTTCGGCGAAGTCTCGTGCGCGCCGCAGCAGCCGATTCGCGACGCGTGGTGTCCCGCGGCAACGGCGCGCAATTTCTTCGGCGCCGCCTTCGTCCATCTCGATATTCAGAATCTTCGCTGAGCGATTCAGGATCACCAACAAATCTTCCGGCTCATAAAAATCGAGGCGGTGCACGATACCAAACCGCGAGCGCAGCGGCGCCGTGATGAGCCCGGCGCGTGTAGTGGCACCGATCAAAGTGAAGTGTCCAAGCGGAAACGGATGAATCCGCGCACCCGGTCCCTGGCCGATGATCAGATCGACACGGAAGTCTTCCATCGCCGGATACAAGACCTCTTCCACCGCCGGTTGCAGCCGATGAATCTCGTCGAGAAAGAAAACTTCCTTCGCTTCGAGCGAAGTTAGAATCGCGGTGAGATCGCCCTTGCGCTCGAGCAGCGGACCGGCGCTCGTTTTAATCGGAACGTTGAGTTCATTGGCGATGATTTGCGCAAGCGTGGTTTTACCCAAGCCCGGCGGCCCGTAGAGCAGAACGTGATCGAGGGCCTCGCCGCGGCTGCGTGCAGCTTCCACCGCGATCTGAATATTTTCTTTGACACGCTTCTGGCCGATGTATTCGCTCAGACGCGTCGGCCGAACGCTGGCTTCGATGCGCGCGTCTTCATCGTAAACCGCGCCCGAAACGATGCGCGGCGGTTCGCGGCGTTCCAGCATTCGCTTTGTGCTTGCGTCAGCCATGATTTATTTAAGGTCTCGCCGCGCGTCCCTTCGGCGTGCTGAGAATCTGCAGCGCGGCTCGCAGCATTTTCTCAAAATTCGCCCCGGAGCCGGCTTCGCGCTTGGCTTCGGCAACGGCGGTTTCCGCGGCTCGCTGCTCGTAACCGAGATTGACCAGCGCCGATGCTACGTCGGCTTCAATGCCTGCCGGAGTCGACGCTGCCGGCCGCTCGACTTCGACGGTAACTGCATCGAGCTTGTCCTTCAACTCGACCACCATGCGTTCGGCCGTCTTGCGACCAACGCCAGGAATCTTCGTGAGCCTCGCGAGATCACTATTGCGAATCGCAGGTACGAGTTCTTCGACGCTCATTCCCGAAAGAATTTTCAGCGCCAGCGAAGGCCCGACGCCGGATGCCGATAAAAGCATTTCAAAAAAGTGCTTCTCGCGTGAGGAAAGAAATCCGTAGAGCGCCAACGCGTCTTCACGAACATGCGTATGAATCAGCAGAGTAACTTCGGTGTGCAGATCGCCGAGCGTGGCGTAGGTAGAAAGCGGAACCAGCACCACGTAGCCGACGCCGTTGACGTCAACGAGAACCTGATTCGGTCGCTTATCGGCAAGCCGCCCGCGCAGTTGACCAATCATCGCAGCCAGTATTGCCGCCTTATCTTCGCCTTGTCAAACTGAGGGCGGATACAGGAAGGGAAAAGCGAGATTGCCCTAAGTCAACGCTCTTTACGACAAAGGTCGAACCATACAAGGCGCTGCGCAAATAGTGGGAGACCGCTTTTTGCGCGCTCACTGCACGAAACTTCCTTTGCTTCTGAAGATCTCACGTTGCAACAGCAGAACACCAAATCACTCGATTTCCGCTCTGCTGCGCCTCAGTGTGACGGAAGGTGCTTCTGCGTAGAGCCTCATGTAGTCCGCCGCAAAGCGACCAAAGTGGCCAAAGCCCCATTTAGTGGCCACAGAGGTGACGGTTGCTCCTTCCGTTGCAGTCAACAGTTCCGCTCGTGCACGCTCGAGCCGGACATTATGGAAAAACTGCATAGGGCTGCATCCTCGATGCTTCTGAAAGCTGAACTGCAGCGCCCTCGAGCTGACGCCGGATACCATTGCAAGGTCGCCCAGCGACAATGGCAAGTCAGCATTAGCGCGAATGAATTCTTCTGTCGCGCGGACCTGCCAAGGACCTGCGGCGGAATCGCGATGAAACAGCCGCGTATAGTTGTGTCGATGGCCTTCCATCAACAGGGAAATAAGGCTGTGTTGCATTTGTCTCACTGACAACGATTCTGTCCCGTTAGTCCCGAGTTCTGCACAGAGCTTAAAAACTTCATCAGTAAAGGCTTTTCCGAACTGCGAACGCAGATTCATTCCGGGTTCAAAACGCAGGCCGGCGTTCGTGTTACGTTGCAACCGGGACTCGAGCTCGCTTCGCAGGACGTCTAGACCTATCGTAATGCCAAGAATATCGGATCGTTCTCCCGTTTGAATTACCGCAATATCGCCCGGCGACTGTACGAGAGCCCATTCTTTCCCAAGAACTACGGATTGCTTGCCAATGCGTTCCTCGCACTCCCCGTCAAATCGAAGGCGAATGAAAAACGTCGCGGTACTTGGCCCTACGAGGCCGTTGAGCCGGCCGCTCTCGGTG
>JAFAZL010000605.1 GCA_019239815.1 Acidobacteriota bacterium | reverse complement strand
CAGTTTGCTGTCGCACCATTCAGATTTTGCGTGAACGCAATACAGAGTCAGGCAATCAGGGGATATTCGTGCAGCGAAGCTCTTTCGCCCAAAATCTTCGCGTAGCAAGCCGTTTCGTAGTCGCGTTTTTTTTCCTCGCAGGTTTTTCTTTGCGCTCAAACGCCCAGGATGCGCCGCAACCCGCAACAACTCCGACTTCTCCCGCTGCGAACGCACCAACGCGCGAAGTCAGCGACGAATTGGGCCGCAAAATCCAGGTCCCGCAGAATATTCGGCGCGTCGTTTCGCTTGCGCCCAGCATTACCGAGACGCTTTACGCGCTCGGATTGCAGGACCGGCTGGTTGCCGACAGTGATTTTTGCGACTATCCGCCTGAGGCAAAGCAAAAGCCACACGTCGGCGGAACGATCAGCCCGAGCATCGAAACGATTGTGTCGCTGCATCCCGATGTGGTGCTGGTGACCAAGGGCATCAATCGACTGGACACGGTGAACTCACTTGCGTCGCTCGGAATTCCGTCGTACTCAACGGACGCGCATTCGGTGGCTGAGATTCTCACTTCGACGCAGCGTCTCGCCGACCTGATGGGCGCCAAGCAGGCTGGAGACATCCTCGCAACCGCAATGCGGCGAGAACTCGCGGAAACGCAGGGCCGCGTGGCTCCTTACCCGCCGCGCCGCGTTTTGTACGTCGTGTGGCCGCAGCCGCTGATTTCGATCGGGCAGGACACGTTCATCGCCGATGCTCTGCGCTATTCCGGTGCGGTTTCTGTCGTCGATGAGCCTCAATCGTGGCCGCAGATCAGCCTGGAAGAAGTGGCGCGCATTCAGCCGGAGTTTCTGGTTTTTTCCGGGTCGCACATGGCGTCGGCATCGGTGACCATCGACGGGCTAGCGGAATCGCCCGGATGGCGAATTTTGAATGCGGTGCGCGAGCATCGGTATGCCGACACATCCGATGCGATCGAGCGCACTTCACCGCGCATCGTTTCCGCGATCGCGGAGCTGGCGAAGCAATTTCACCCGGAAGCGTTTGCCGGTGCCGGCGTGGGCGCGACGCCAAACGAAACGTCCGTGCCGAAAAACACAGGGGATGAAACAGAAAAGCCGAAGCCTGCGCCTCCACAAGTGCGACTCGACGCCGTCGGTTTTGCGGAGTGTGCATGCGCCCGCTGACGTTTACGCGACTCATCATCAACTGTTTGTACCTCGCGGTGATTTTGTTTGTGGTGATGGTGATCGCGCTGAAGCTGGGTGCGGTTCCGGTTTCACTGTACGGGCTGGCCGCTGATCTTCTCAAGGTGTTGTTTCACCGGACGAGCGCGCTTTCGAGCAATTACGATCTGATCGTCATTGACATCCGTCTGCCGCGAATTTTGTTGGGAATTGTTGTGGGCGCGTCGCTGTCAGTGGCGGGCACGGCGTTTCAAGCGCTGCTGCGGAATCCACTCGCCGATCCATATGTGCTCGGCGCATCGAGCGGCGCGTCGCTCGGCGCGATTCTGACACTGATCGTGCAACCGTACATTGCGCTGCCGCTGGCGATTTCGATTGTCTTCACGCCAATCGGCGCATTCATCGGCGCAGCTGCTGTAGTCGCGGCCGTTTATTTTCTCGGGCGTCGTGAAGGTCAGCTCGACAGCAACACGCTGCTCCTTTCCGGCATCGTATCGGGGTCGTTCTTGTCGGCGATTATCATGTTTCTGATGTCCACGCTGGCAGGACGCGGCGATTTGCGCGGCATTCTGTTCTGGCTGATGGGCGACCTTTCGACGGCAATTCCACCGTCGCTGCGCTGGATGCTGGGCGCGGGATTTCTCGTGGCGAGCGGGGTGATCTACGCGACCGCATCGGATTTAAATCTGATGCTCAACGGCGAGAAAGAAGCGATGCACCTCGGCGTCGATGTGCCGCGCGTGCGGGTTGTGGTTTATATCGCGGCGTCGATTTTGACGGGGCTTGCAGTTTCGGTGAGCGGCGCGATCGGCTATGTCGGATTGCTCGTTCCGCACGTGATGCGGCTTATTTTTGGCTCGGATCATCGCGTTCTGATTCCGACGTCGGCATTTGGCGGGGCGATCGCGGTAGTCCTCGCCGACACGCTGGCCCGCACGGTCGTCGCCCCCAACGAGTTGCCGGTCGGAGCGATGACCGCGCTGGCGGGCGCGCCTCTATTCATCTACTTGTTGCGGCGGAAATTTACATGAACCCCCGCGTGAGCGCCGCTCCTTAATCGCGATGCCTTCTCCCTCCATGCAGCCTGCCAATCCTCGCACGCAAGAAGTTCGCCTGAGCGTCGAACAGGTAAGCTACGCGTACTCGCCGAATCCGAATCAGGCGCCACTTTTTACGCTGGAGGCGAGCAGCTTTCAGGCAAAGGCGGGCGAGATCGTTGCGATTCTCGGACCGAATGCGAGCGGAAAATCGACACTGCTGAAATTGATCGCTGGAACGCAGCCGCCCCTTTCAGGCCGTGTCCTGCTGGGCGGTGAGACAACGCATTCCATGACGCCGCGCGTGCGCGCGCAGCGGATCGCGATGGTGCAGCAGGAGAGCCCGCTGCTCTTCCCGACGCGCGCTTGGGAATTTGTGCTGCAAGGAAGACATGCGTACGGCGGTTCGCTGCAATTTGAGAGCGCGAACGACATGACGATCGCGCGCAATGCCCTGTTGCAAGTCACCGCTGCGCATCTGGAGGATCGCTGGATGGATCAGATCTCGGGCGGCGAGAAGCAGCGCGTCGTGCTAGCGCGGGCGCTGGCGCAGCAACCGGTGCTGCTGCTGCTCGATGAGCCGACGCTGCATCTCGACATCGGAGCGCAGGTTGGGCTGCTCGACACGTTGCGCAAGCTCGCGAATGAAAATCGGTACACGGTCGTGATTGTGACGCATGAATTGAACTTGGCGGCGCAGTATGCCGACCAGATCGTGCTGCTGCACAAGGGCAAGAGCTTGCGCGTCGGGCCGCCCGCCGCGGTGTATCAGCGCGAGTTGCTGGAGCAGGTATTTCAGACGCCACTCTCGATCGAGCTTGAATCTTCCGGGCGGCCGCGGGTTACGATTCTTCCCACCAGTTAGTTTCTCGGCCGAGTTCCATTTTGGAAATCTTAGGGCTCCGGGTACCCACCCCCTATGTTTTTGAAAGAGTGTGCAAGTCTTTTGGATGCAGTGGATTGCAGATGGATCAAAATCAAGAGTGTGTAAGCTGAAGATTCGATTGGGGGTTGGAGCACCGCCAGATTCGACCAGAGCGTCCCAAATGGAAAGGCGCCGGGTTAGCGGCGCCTTGGCGTAGTTATCTACGGGGACATGTTACCAGACAGATAGCGGGTGAGTCAAGGGCAAACTAGGGCCTGGTCGTTATTTTGAGGCGGCGGAGAGGGTTTCGGCGGCGTGGCCTTTGACTTTGACGGCGTCCCAGATTTGTTCGATCGTGCCGTCTTTGTCGATTAGGAAGGTGCTGCGGACGATGCCTTTGAAGCTGCGGCCCATAAACTTTTTCATGCGCCATTGGCCGTAGGACTCGATCATATTATGTTCGGGGTCGCTGAGAAGCGGGAAGTTCAGTTTTTGCTTCGTCTTGAAATTGACGAGGGCTTTGACGGGATCGGCGCTAACACCGAGGACGACGATGTCTTTCTTCGCAAATTTCGGCCGAAGGTCGCGGAAGTCACAGGCTTCGATGGTGCAGCCGGGGGTGCCGGCTTTTGGATAGAAGTAGAGGATGACTTGTTTGCCTTTGAAGTCGGAGAGCGAGACAGGCTTGCCGTCGTCGGCGGTGAGGGTGAAATCCGGGGCTTTGTCGCCGGGTTTTAGAGTGGGCATGGTTGGGTGCTCGTCGTTGAGTTTGGGTGGTGCAATTTCGGTTGAGATCCTTCGGCTATCCTCAGACGGATAGCCTCAGGATGACAAGGTTTTTTACACGGTCGTCACTCCGAGAGGAGTTTGCGGACGACGTCGTTCACGGCTTGGGGATTGCCTTGGCCCTTTGTGGCGCGCATGACCTGGCCAACGAAGAATTTGAAGACGCCTTCATTGCCGCTGCGGAATTTGGCAACGTTGTCGGGATTCTTGGCGATGACTTCGCGGGCGGCGGCTTCGATGGCGCCGGTGTCGCTGATCTGAGCGAGGCCTTCGGCGGCGACGATTTCAGAGGCGCTGCGGCCGGAGTCGAACATGGTGGCGAAAACTTTTTTGCCGATAGAGCCGCTGATCTGGCCGGAATCGACGAGTTTTAGCAATTCGGCGAGAACGGCGGGAGCGACCGGGCTGTCTTCGATCTCTTTGCCGCTGTCGTTCAGGCGGCGAAGAAGTTCGGTTTGCATCCAGTTGGCGGCGTTTTTGCCACTCGCGCCGGCTTTCACCATCGCCTCGAAATAGTCGGCGCGGGCTTGCGTCGTCGTAAGAACTTCGGCGTCGTACGGCGTAATGCCGAAGGCGCCGACAAAGCGGTTGCGCTTTGGGTCGGGTAGTTCGGGAATCGAACGGCGGATTTCTTCGCGCCAGGCCGAGCTGACGTGAACCGGTAGCAAATCCGGCTCGGGGAAATAGCGGTAATCGTGCGCTTTTTCTTTGGAGCGCATCGAGACAGTGTACGACTCACGCTCGTTCCAGAGGCGCGTTTCCTGCGGCACACGGCTGCCGCTTTCGATCACGCCGATTTGGCGCTCGATTTCG
>JAFAZL010000558.1 GCA_019239815.1 Acidobacteriota bacterium | reverse complement strand
CCGGTTTGGGGCTGGCGCGCGATGTTTTGGGTCGGCGCGCTACCCGCGCTGCTCGCTCTCTATATAAGGACCAAGGTGCCAGAGTCGGAAGCGTGGAAGCAGCATCGCGCTGCAAGCACGGGTGAAGTGTTGCGCATCGTTGGTCGTGAGTGGAAGCGATTCGCGTATCTCGTGGTGCTGATGACGTTCATGATGTTTTTGTCGCACGGGACGCAGGATCTGTATCCCGACTTTTTGCAGGAAGTACATAAGGTGTCGGCAGCCGCGCGCGCGAATATCGCGATGCTTTACAACGTCGGCGCAGTTCTGGGCGCGATCGTGTTTGGACATTTGTCGCAGAAGGCGGGACGACGCAAAGGCATGGTCGCAGCGCTAGGGCTTTCGCTGGTGATGATTCCGGCGTGGGCATTTGGCGGGAGCTTGCCGGTACTGATTCTTGGCGCGTTTCTGATGCAGGCAGGTGTGCAAGGCGCCTGGGGCGTTATTCCGGTGCACTTGAATGAGCTTTCAGCTGATGCAGGGCGCGGGTTGATGCCGGGGCTTTCGTATCAATTGGGAATTTTAATCGCTGCGCCGACGAATTCGATTCAGTATGCCCTGCGGGATCATGTGGGGTATCAGTGGGCGCTGGCGGGATTTGAGATTGTGACGATTGTTACCCTGGCGGTCTTGCTGGCGATTGGGACCGAGGCGCACGGGCGAAAATTCCACGAGCAACAGAAGTAAGAGCGCCGCCCCCCTTACCCGCAAAATTCAAACATCTCCTAGGCTTCGGTTGACGCTCCCAAGTTTTCAATGTGCCAAGACGTCGGTGATCGGCTTCCCTGCTTTAGGAACAGCGACGTCGTAGTCTCGTCCAAGAAATGCCGCCAGCGTCGCCGCGATCTGGCTCTGCATGACCGGCGCGATTTTCGCACGCTCCCCGAGCGGCTGCGTGTCGGGGCCGAGATACATCATCCAGATATATTTCGAGTCTGGGATTTTTTGGCCATGGTCGCGCCACTTCTTGGGGGCTTTGCCGCGGCCGTGATCGGGAGAAAAGATCAACGTCGTTGTGCCGCGATATTCGGGCAGCGACTGAGCTAAATCCCAAATCGCGCGCAGGTACGCGTCGACACGGTGCGTGGAGTCGAGATATTCGGTGTACTGGCCGGCGTGGGCCCAGTCGTCTGTTTCGCCGAGCGAAATGTAGAGGATTTTGGGATGTTTCAGCTTCATGTATTCGACGGCGGTGTAAAACGGAATGGCGTCGAACGGTTCGTCGTCCCAGACGCGCGGGGTTTCGAGCTTGAAATGATTGATGAGATCAAGTTCTGGGGTTGAAGGACTGAGCGTGAGCGGAACATAGCCAGCGTTTGCGGTGAGATGCGAACGCTCGGGATTGAAGACGTTCGCAATCACATACCACGCGCCGAAGGCGGCGATGTCGCCGTCTCCATCGAAGCCCTGGCGATTTTTCAGCCATTCGAGGACGGTGACATTGGGGTTCGGGATGTTGTCGTTGCTGTGGATGCGCTCGTCGTCGGGGAAACCGCAGAGCGTTTCGTTATAGCCCGGGTATGAAAAAAACATGTGGTTCGTGACGTAGGCGTCGGAGCCTTTGTCGCGATTGCCGAAGATCTGGCCTTGCTTCGCGATGACCTGCCAGATGAATGGCATCAGGACTTCGCGGCGCTCGTCCCCGGTTGCGCGCCAATATGTTTTTTTCAGCTCGGTTTCGTTCTTCACTTTGCCATTCTGCTTGTTCATCAGCGACTCTTCGGCGCCGTGGAAGACTTCCTGCCAGCGGAGGCCGTCAGTCATAACGAAGATGATGTGCTGGGTTTTGTGATCGGGTGAAACTTGCGCGTGAGCCGGAGTGGCAATTGCGATCGCGAAGAAAAATCGGGCAGTGACGGCAGCGATGAGCTTGGCAAGCTTTACGAAGCGCAGAGTCGGCAAGAGCGTGACCTCGGGTAGAGATTTGTGCGATGCGTGTCTTGTTCGGACGCGTTGTCTAGTGCGCGCGGCGTCCGTAAACCCGTTTTGACCGCCGTTTCATCAAGAATTTAGATCGAAGCGAGCCATTGCGCAATCGGGTGTCGCAGCGCGCTCACTCGCTCGAGAGTGAGGACGACCAAAAGCTGGCTTCACTGTAGAGGAGCGGGATTACAGCAACATTACGCGAGCGCTGAGTTCGAGCGACCTGAGTCTTGGCCGTGACTTGAAGTCAATGTGTTATACTGAGGCCGCTTCAGTTTGCAGCGTTTTCCAACACAGCGCGCCCGTAGCTCAGCTGGATAGAGCGATGGTCTACGAAACCATAGGTCGGGAGTTCGAACCTCTCCGGGCGCGCCATTTCTTGAACAACTTACGACGCCTCACTGCTTCGTCGTTGAACAATCGTTGAACAATTGTTCGAGTTGATTCATCGCGGCAACCGTATTTTCCGGCACATCCTTGATGTAGTGCTTCTGTGTTGTCGCGAGGGTGGAGTGCCTCAGGAGACCCTTTGAAGCGAGAGGATCTCGGCTCGTCGAAGCGATCGTCGTGGCGATCCCTCGGCGAAGAGAATACCAACCGTGCCATTCGATTTTCGCGGACTTGAGGAGAGGCGAAAGGATTCGCTTGCTGAGATTGTCGAGATTGAGCGGTTTCCGGGAGGGTCCTCGGAGGATTGGTCCGCTGGACGGATTCCCATCAGCTTCTCTCAACTCTGCGAGAATAACTCTGAGCGGCTCGA
>JAFAZL010000160.1 GCA_019239815.1 Acidobacteriota bacterium | reverse complement strand
CACCGCTGCCAAAGTGATTCCCGGCGCGCCTCACGACGTGCTGCTTGTTCTCGACGCCACCACCGGGCAAAACGGACTCACCCAGGCGCGAGAGTTCACATCGTCGGTACGCGTTACGGGTATCATCCTCACGAAGCTCGACGGCACGGCGAAGGGCGGCATCGTCGTCGCCATCGCGCGCGAACTCGGCTTGCCGATTCGCTTCGTCGGCACAGGCGAGCAGATCAACGACCTTGTGCCCTTCGATCCCGAAACTTACGTCAATTCGCTCTTCGACTAATCCGTGAACTCACACGACATTCGCTTCATGGACCACGCGCTCGACTTCGCGCGCAAAGGAGTCGGCCTCGCGAGCCCGAATCCGACCGTCGGCTGCGTCATCGTTGGAGATGGCGAGATCGTCGGCCAGGGATATCACCAATACGAATATCGGGATCATGCGGAAGTCGTCGCGCTCAAAGCCGCGGGAAACAAGGCGCAAGGTGCGACGGTTTATATAACGCTCGAACCGTGCAATCACACCGGCCGCACCGGTCCGTGTACCGAAGCGATCATCGCGGCAGGAGTTCAACGCGTTGTCGCAGCCATGCAGGATCCGAATCCCGCAACGGAAGGACGCGGATTCGAGCGATTGCGTTCTGCGGGAATCGAAGTCGTGAGCGGCGTAAGGGAGGAAGAAGCGCAGCAATTGAACGAAGCCTTCGCGCGCTACATTCGCGCAAAAAAGCCGTTCGTCCTCCTGAAGTCAGGACTGACGCTCGATGGTCAGCTCGCGTTGAAGAAGCCGAGCAAGACGCCGCAGCCGAATCGCGAGTGGGTCACATCGGAAGAATCGCGCGCTGAGGTCCACCGCATGCGCCACGCGTCCGACGCGCTGCTCACCGGAGTCGGCACCATCATCGCCGACGACCCGTTTCTCACAGATCGCAGCGGACTCGAACGCCGGCGCCGTCTTCAGCGCGTCGTGCTTGACTCGAAACTCCGCATCCCCGTCAACAGCCGCATAGTGAAGACTTCTGACGACGATCTCATCGTCTTCACCCATGCGAAGCTCGATTCGCCGAAAGCGCGCAAACTCCAGAATGCAGGGGTTGAAATCGTGCGCGCGAGCACGTGGCGCGGACGCATCGATCTGGCGGCGGTTCTCACCGAACTTGCACGCCGCGAAATGTGCAGCATCCTTCTCGAGGCCGGCCCAACGATGAACGGCGCCGCGCTCGCCGGCAACTTCGTCGATAAAGTCGCGCTCTTTTTCGCGCCAAAATTTGCGGGTCCCGCGTGCGTACCGCTCGCCCACTTTTCTTCGCCGCCGAGTCTCGCGCTACAACGGTTATGCCTAAGCCAGTTTGGCCCTGACTTCCGGGTCGAAGGGTATTTGCGCGATCCGTATCGCTAGACCGTTGATCGGTTCAAGTTTTGCGTTGAGAATTCTAATGTGAAGAAGTACTAAGCAGGCTGTGACGCGAAACGCGTGTCCCAATTCCTCTTCACCCAACGACCCGCGCGATATAACGAGAACATCGAGCGACTTACACGACACTGAGGTTCGATCGCCGAATCCCCCAGCAGTGCGTAGCGCTTCAAGCTCATCGCTTCCAGCGAGCCCGCCTCGATTGGCAGGCTGTTGCGTCCAGGATTTACGCTGAGCCCGAATCGCATTCCGGCATCCTTTGCGGCCTTCAGAATTTCATCCGAGATTTCGCCGTTTGGATACGCAATGAAGTTCGGCGCTCTTCCAACAATGGAGCCGATAATCTCCTGCGCGTTTTCGATCTGCGCGCGAATCTCCGAAGAGCGATAGTTGGTCAAAATGTCGTGATTGCTCGTGTGATTTCCCAGCGAGATCAAGGGATGCTTCGCAATCTCGCGCAGCTCTGCCAAAGTGAACGGCCGATCGCGATCGCCCAGCGGACGCAACGCGCATAGGCCAAATTCTCTCTGCACAAAGGCCTCGGCATCCGGTGTGCGCAGCCGCTTAAGGGTCTCGGACACTTGATTGACTTGCCGTCGCGGGGTGCGTCGCCTCGACGACTCACGCTCGAGGACGTCCCACCAGAACGCTTTGCCATGCAAAACATGATCCGTTGAAACAAACAGCGCCGCTGGAATCCCGTATCGCTCCAGCACTGGAAGCGCCTTGGTATTGCTGAAGTAGCCGTCGTCAAACGTTACCAACACATATCTCCCTGCTGGATCGAGCCCGTGCGCGATCTCGTTGGGAGAAACGAATGTATAGCAGTGACGTTGAAAATATTCGACGAAACACTCGAACATCTCGACCGTGATTCCCTGCTGCGCCCCCATGCCTGTAGAATCCGATCCGTCGGCGTCGTCGAATAATCCGTGAAACAGAAACGAAAGCAGCACGCCTTCGGAATCGCTAAACGCGAGTCCGGAATGCGCAATGATGTGGTCGAGCCTCAACAACATGGACCGGAGCTGGGCGTACATGGTCATCGGACAAAAATCGTATCGCACGCGCGACAGTTCCCAGTTCGGTTTTCATAGTGATCGCATCGCGTTTATAAACATCGTCATATACCCACCGACTAACATACCGGGTCGAGGCAAATCGGGGAAACGCCCCTCCATTCCGGGGCTTCCGCCGAGGAATACTCTGCGCACATCGCTGCAGCTGTCTCGCTTATGAACACCCCCCCAAGTCGGTCGTGTCTCAGATCAAGCCGAGATGCGCTACGATTCTAGAGATGTTCACCGGCATCATCGAACACTTCGGAACGATTGAGTCGCTAAAACTGGGCGAGACAGGCGGTCGCGTCACCATCCAGGCGCCGTCTCTGGCGAGTTCGCTCGCGGTCTCAAACAGCATCGCCGTCAACGGATGCTGCCTCACCGTGGTCTCGCTCGAAAATGGCTGCTTCTCGGCCGATCTTTCCGGTGAAACGATCAGCAAGACGACGTTCGGCGCAGGCGCGTCTGGCCTGCAGGTGGGCACGCGTGTCAATTTGGAGCAACCGCTGACTGCGGGCAAAGAGTTTGGCGGCCATTTTGTGTTGGGCCATGTAGACATGACTGGGGTTGTCGTCAATCTGGTTCGCCAAGGTGAAAGCTGGAACTTCGGGGTGCAAATCCCGGATGGATTTGTACGCAATGTCGTCGGCAGGGGCTCAATCACGATCGACGGCGTTAGCCTAACCGTCGCAATGATGTATTACTTTCCAAAACCAACGGTGCAAGTCGCTGTCATCCCCTACACCTACGAACACACCAACATCCGCGACCGAAAGCCCGGTGACGCAGTCAATCTGGAAGGCGACGTTCTCGGCAAATACGTCGAAAACCACTTGGCCGCGCGCGACGCCACGGCAGCAAGAGAAACTGCAAGAGCTGAGTGGGCGATCTCGATCGATCGCCTGACCGAAGAAGGCTTCTAATTATTCTTTCTTGGCGGGCTTTTTCTCAGGTACG
>JAFAZL010000157.1 GCA_019239815.1 Acidobacteriota bacterium | reverse complement strand
TTGATCCGCGCCGACGAATACTGCACCGAATCTTCCAGATCGATCGTCACCCGCGTCGAATCCGCGGTCGTTGTCGTTGTAATGCGTCGCACACGCGGGGTTCCACCGCTCGGCGTCACCGGAGGCAACGGAGCAACTCCGCCTGTCGAAGTCCCGGAATCGTCATCATCCGATTCGTCGCTGTTTTTCGCGCTTACCGCATTTGCGCGCGAGCCCTTTTTCCCGGCGTCGTCATTCTTCGCCCCTGACGCCGACTCGCCCAGCGTCAAAGCCAACTCCGCCCGCGCCTCCTGCGCCTCGCGCCGTCGCGGCGACTTCGGATACTTCTTCAAAAAGTCGTCATAAATCTTCGCCGCCGACTTCGGATCGCCCAGCTGATCCTTTTCCAGCGCAGCCACCTTCAGCATCGCGTCCTGCGACAATTTGCTCGCCGGATATTCGCGCATCAAGAATCGATACGAGTCAACCGCGCTCTGGTAATAGCTGCGCCCAAATCGATCGCCCATTTCGGTATAAAGCTGTCCCACCGCCGAAAGCGACTCCGGCACCTCAGGCGCACGCGGCGTAATCAAAAACACACGCCGATACGTCGTCACCACATTCTTGTATTCGGCAAGAGTCCGCTTGTTGGCGGGCTTTTCGTTTAGCGCAGATCGCTGCTCTTCCGCGCGCTCAAATTGCGCCGAAGCCGCCGCGCGTCTTGAATCCGAAGTTTTCGTAGTATCCGCAGCCGCAGCACCAGCACGTCCAGCCGCGAAAAAGGGAATCGCACACGCGCCCAGCAACAACAAACGTGCCGCGCCGCCGCGAACCAATCGCGCGCCAACTCCGCGCAACGCAAAAAACGGCGAAAACCGGGCGAACCTCATGAGAAGGATTCTAGACCTTGCCCCCATTGCCAAACCTAAATCCTCGCCTCGATTGAACGGAAAGAGTAAACGCCAAGGACTAAAACTAGGTTCGCGCTCGCATCCCGCCCATCCGAATGCGTCTCCGCGCGCCTCTGCGAACTCCGCGTCTCTGCGTTATCTTTCGATTTGCTCGCACACACATCCACCGCGTGCGACGCAGAGCGCGTAACAATTTTCCGCTGCTCAAAAAACAGCCTAGTCGTTGGTAAATATGATGCGGCCTGAGGGATCTTCGTTCTTGCGGATAGCTCGGGGACGAAGCGTAAATCCCGACGAAAGTCGCCCCGAACCTGGCCGGTAATAGGCATTCTGTACTTTTTGTACGTAATCCCGCGTCTCTCGAAAGCGGGGAATTCCGTGCGCCCGGTCCACGGCACCCTCTCCCGCATTGTAGGCCGCGAGGGCCAGATCGAGATTACCATTATACCGCTCCAGCAGCGTCTTCAGATACGTAACACCAGCCTCGACGTTCTGTTGCGGCGTATAAAAATCGTTCGCGCCAAACCGCTGCGCTGTGGTCGGCATCAACTGCATCAATCCGACCGCGCCTTTGCGGGAAATTGCGGAAGGATTCCAGTTGCTTTCGGTTTCGATCACGGCGCGCACCAGCGCGGGATCGACGTTGTGGCGGTCGGCGGCTTCGTGCACGATGCGTTCGATACCGTCGCGGTCGATGCTGACTGCCGGGCGATCGTTTCGTCCTGTGAAGGAGACTTCGCCGGGCATGTAGATCGCGTTGCGCGGCCGCGGCGCGATCTTGGTCTGGACGACGGGTTCGGCGTTCACCCAGAAGTTGCGGCCGGCTTCATCGGTAACCTTGGCGATCTGGGCATTGGCGGCGCTCGCGCCGAGTAGCCCAAACGCGCTGAAAACGACCAAACCCGCGACAAAACGAGCGCAAATCGCTCGTAAGCCGCGTTGGATCACCGTTGGCCGGGGAAGGCGCACTGGGAAAAGCCTCGCTCAGTCAGAATCGGGCGGAGTACTAGGCCCCATAAAATGCTAGGGGTTGGTCCTGGGGGTGTCGATAGTACGAACGGACGGGTGCCCCGGGAGGACACGTCTCTGGCAGGCAAACTATAGCAAAGGCTCGACTAAGCCGGGAACCGACTGGAGTGCGCTTTTTAGCCCGGATGTGTCTTTTCCGCCAGCCTCCGCGAGGTCGGGACGTCCCCCGCCCGAGCCGCCTACCTGCTTGGCCAGGGCCTGGATCAGCTTGCCGGCGTGGACCTTAGAGGTCAAATCCTTAGTGACCCCTGCGATAAGGGCTACTTTTCCGTCATCGGGCATGCCGAGTGCGACTACGCCGGAGCCTAGCTTCTGGCGGAGGCTGTCGACGAGTTGACGAAGGCCTTCGCGATCGACGTTTTGCACTTCTTCAGCGATGAGCTTTACGCCTTTGATCGTTTGCGCTTTGCCGACGAGTTCGTCGAGCTGGCCAAGCGCGCCTTTTCGCTTCTGTGCTTCGAGATCTTTTTCGAGCGACTTCACCGTCGCCGACAGTTTTTCGATCGTCGCCAGAACGTCGTCTTCGCCGACGTTCAATTTGCTGGCGACTTGCGACAAGACTTGCGCTTGTTTCTGGAAGTGCTCGAGGGCTCCGATTCCGGTCACGGCCTCGATGCGGCGCACCCCGGCTGCGACCGATTGCTCGCCGATGATCTTCAGCACCCCGATGTCGCCGATGCGGTGTACGTGCGTCCCGCCGCAAAGCTCCTTTGAGTAAAAGCCGCGCGGCGCCCGCTCATCGGGAATCGTCACCACGCGAACGTTGCTCTCCGGGTATTTGTCGCCGAAAAAGGCGAGCGCGCCCGAGGCAAGCGCTTGGTCGATCGACGTGACGTTGGTCTCGACCGTGGTGTTGTGACGAATCTCGTCATTGACCTGTTGTTCGATGTCGCGCAGTTCTTCGGCATCGACGTGCGCGAAATGCGAAAAGTCAAAACGCATCCGATCCGGCGCGTTGAGCGAACCGGCCTGTTTCACGTGCGTGCCGAGAATATTGCGCAGGGCGGCGTGAACCAGGTGCGTGCCGGTGTGATTGCGCATGATGCGGGCACGGCGTTCGGCGTCGGCACGCACGCAGACACGGTCGCCGACGCGCAGTGTCTCTTTCGCGTTGACCTTGTGTGCGACGAGCCCGCCGACGGGATAGTACGCGCCAGTGACTTCTGCGACCAACTGCGAGCCGTTGTTGTCGTAAAACGCGCCGGTGTCGCCGACCTGTCCGCCCGATTCCGCATAGATCGGCGTGCGCGCCAGCACCACTTCGCCCGATTCGCCGGCCTTCAGTTCGTTGGCCGGGCCGTTCTTGCCGATGATTGCTTCAATGCGAATGTCCTTGCCGGAAGTCGCATTGTAAAAATCCTTCTCGGTCTTAAACGTCTCCGCAATCTTCGCAAACGCCGGACTCGCCGTCTCTTTGTGCGCACCCTTCCAAGAAGCCCGCGCGCGCGTCTTCTGCTCCTGCATCGCGTGCTCAAAACCCTCTTCGTCAAATTTCAATCCGCGGTCGCGAACGGCATCGCGAATAAAATCGGCGGGGAGGCCGTAAGTGTCATATAGACGGAACGCCTTCTCGCCCGAATAAACGCCGCCAGGATTCTCACTTGGCTTGCTGAGATCGGCTTCCAGTCGAGGCAATCCCGCTTCCAGCGCGCGAGCGAATCGAAGTTCTTCGCCGCGCACCGTCTCGATCACGCGTGCCGCATTTTCACGAAGTTCGGGATATGCATCGCCCATCAGGTCGATAACAGTTCGCACCATCTCGAAAAGGAATGGCTTCGTCGCGCCTACGACGCGGCCGTGGTAAATACCACGACGCATGATTTTGCGGAGAACATATCCCCGGCCTTCGTTGGAAGGCACGACGCCGTCGCTGACGAGAAACGCGCTCGCACGCGCATGGTCGGCGATGACGCGAAGGGAAGCGGCGCCGCCTCGACCTTCTTCCAGCTTTTCTTCCTTATCTTCGTCAACGCCGCAGAGTTCAGCGGCGCGTTTCAGCAGTGGCGTGAAGAGATCCGTGTCGTAATTCGAGATCACGCCTTGAAGAACCGCAGCGGTCCGCTCTAGACCTAACCCTGTATCGATCGATGGCTTCGGCAGTGGCGTCAACTTGCCGCTCGTGTCGCGGTTGAACTGCATGAAAACAAGATTCCAGATTTCGACGTAGCGGCCACATTCGCAAGGGAATTTGCAGTCGGTGTGGCCTTCTTCCGACGCGGCGGGACCCATGTCATAAAAAATCTCGCTGCACGGGCCACACGGACCGGTGTCACCCATAGCCCAGAAGTTGTCTTTCAAGCCGGGGATCGGCACGACGCGATCGGCGGGTACGTTTTCCCTTATCCAGAGAGCGCGCGCGTCCTCGTCGACACCAAGAAAATTTCCCGGCGAAACTTCGGCGCCGCCGAAAACAGTGGTGTAGAGTTTTTCCTTTGGCAGCCCAAACCATTCGGGCGACGTGATCAATGCCCACGCGTAGGGAATCGCCAACTCTTTGAAATAATCGCCGAACGAAAAATTGCCCATCATCTCGAAAAACGTGTGATGGCGCTTAGTGAAGCCGACGTTCTCGAGATCGTTGTGCTTCCCACCCGCGCGGACACATTTCTGCGCGGTCGTCGCCCGGTTGTAGTCTCGTTTCTCCAGCCCAAGAAAAACATCCTTGAACTGATTCATCCCCGCATTGGTAAAAAGGAGCGTCGGATCGCCATGTGGCACAAGCGACGAACTCCGGACGCGGCGATGTCCCTTGCTCTCAAAAAATTTGAGAAACGTCTCGCGGATCGTATTCCCGCTCCACTTCAATTTGGATTCGTCGCCGCTCAATTCACCCTCGTCAGTTCATCTTCTTGTTCTTATTCTAGCGAAAGAAAATTATCGCAGACCCTTGGCACCTTGACCAAGAGCACCCGCGAATCCGTGATACAAGAAACCGCGACCCCCGGCCGAGATTGTGTAGGGGCGCAGCACGCTGCGCCCCATGTCCGCACGATCACTGCGTCTTGAGATGATGCCGCGCCGCCGTCGTGTCCCTCAGACTTCAGCGTCGGGATCCGCTTCAGGCACGTCTTCGGTAGTGATGGCCTTGAGTTCTTTGCGAATCGCGTCAGAAGGGAACCCGGCAGCGAGGAGGCTGCGGTAGAGGCTGGCGATTTTGTTGTCGGAAATTTCGCCGCGGGATAGTTTTAGTTTGCGTTCGATGCGATGGCGAATGGCGGCGCGCTGCGATGCTTCGTCGGAGTTCGACTCAACGGCGGCTTGGATGTCGGCATCGGAGACACCGCGGGCGCGAAGATCGCGAGCGATGCGGAATTTTCCCTGGCGGCGGATCTCGGTGCGCTGGCGCGTGAATTGTTGTGCGTAGCGGGCGTCGTCGAGCTGGCCGTTTTCCTTCATGCGACCCATCACGACTTGCGCCAGCAGCTTATGCGAGGCACGGCGATCGAGAAGCTTTTGCATCTCCTTGACGGAGTGGGGGCGTCGCATCAGCGCTCGCAG
>JAFAZL010000038.1 GCA_019239815.1 Acidobacteriota bacterium | reverse complement strand
CGCCCACGCCATCCTCTTCGCGACGATCACCAACATCGTTGCCTACTTGCCATTTCTCGCGCTCACCGGCACCACTGGCGAATTCCTCTTCAGCCTCCCGGTAGTAATGACGTGCGCCCTCGTCGCATCGCGCCTTGTCTCCATGACGTTCATCCCTCTCCTGGGCTACTACCTGCTGCGCCCCGAGAAAACCGTCGAGAAGTCTCCCGAAGAGCGCCGCACCACCGGATTCAGCGGCTTCTACTATCGCGTCGGCCAACACGCGATTGAGCACCGCTGGCTGGTATTCGCAGGCTCCATCGTCTTCCTCGTCGTTGGCGGATTCTTCGGCCACCGACTCAAAACGCAGTTTTTTCCCGACGATGTCCAGTACCTTTCTTTCCTCGACGTCTGGTTGCCCAACGATGTCCCGCTCTTCGCCACAAACAAAACCGCCCTGAAGGTCGAAGATGTCGTCAAAGCCGCCACCGAAAAATACGGCAAGGACCATCCCGACAAAGACGGCAACCCGCGTAAAGTTTTGCGTTCGCTAACGACATTTGAAGGTGGCGGTGGCCCCCGCTTCTGGTTCTCCGTCACGCCGCAGCTCCAGCAACTCAACTACGCGCAAGTCATCATCGAGGTCTACGACAAAGACGACACGCCCAAGCTGATCGCCGAACTCCAGCGCGCACTTTCCGAAAATATCGCCGGCGCCCGCGTCGACGTCCGCCAACTGCAAACCAATCCCGTCGACTATCCCGTCGAACTCCGCGTCACCGGCCTCGCCGACATCAGCGCGCTCGACGAAGAAAAAGACATCGCCCAACTCCGCACCATCTCGTCGCAAGTTTCCGACATTCTTCGCTCTGTTCCCACTTCCGCACGCGTTCGCGATGACTGGGGCCAGGATGGTTTCGAGGTCACACTAAAAGTCGATCCGGACCGCGCCAATCTCGCCGGAGTCACAAATCAAGACGTCGCCAATTCCTCCGCAGCTGCCCTGAGCGGCACCGGCGTCACCACGCTCCGCCGCGGCGACCAGCAAATCCCCGTCGTTTCCCGTCTGCGCGCCAGCGAACGCGCCAGCCTTTCCGACCTCGGCAGTCTCTACGTCTACTCATCCTCATCCCAGAGCAAAGTCCCGCTGCTCGAAGTTTCGCGCATCGAAAACATTCTCCAAACGCTTCGCATTCGCCATCTCGAACACTTCCGCACCATCTCCGTGCAAAGTTTTACCCGCCCAGGCGTTCTCCCGTCTGAAGTCTTCAAAGCCGCCGCACCCAAGCTTCAGCAGCTCCAGGCCTCACTCCCGCCCGGTTATCGCATCATCATCAGCGGCGAACAGGCCAAGCAGCAGCAAGGCTTCGTCAACCTCGCCATCGTGATGGCAATTTCGATCGCCATGATTTTTCTGGCGCTGGCATTCCAGTTCAAACACGCCGTGAAACCATTCCTGGTGTTAGCCGCCGCGCCATATGGCGTGGTCGGAGCGCTGAGTGCCCTCTACATCATGGGCGCGCCTTTCGGATTCATGGCGTTTCTTGGAATCGCGAGCCTCATCGGCGTCATTGTCAGCCACGTAATTGTTCTCTTCGACTTCATCGAGGAAATGCACGAAAAAGGCGAGCCGCTTGAAGAAGCGCTCCTCGACGCAGGCATCGTCCGCCTTCGTCCCGTGATGATCACCGTCGGAGCCACCGTCCTCGCGCTGTTTCCGTTGGCCCTACATGGCGGCCCGCTCTGGCAACCGCTCTGCTACGCGCAAATCGGCGGCCTCGGCGTAGCGACCTTCATCACTCTTCTTCTTGTACCCGTTCTTTATTCGATTTTCGTAATGGATCTAAAAATTGTGACGTGGGGTAAAGTCGAGCCTCACAGCGACGCCCTTCTGGGAAAGGCTGAGTAATGTTCGAACGAGTCCCGAGATTTATTTTCTTCTCCCTGCTCCTGATCCTCGCTTCTTCAGCAAAAGCACAGAGCACAAACGCAAGCACGCCGGCGCAAAACCCGATTACCACCGACAAATCCCTCGACCTGATGCGCCAGATGAGCGCCTCATTCGAAAGCCTCGTAAAGCGCGTCTCTCCCGCCGTCGTCGAGGTTCAGGTCACCGGTTTCGGCTCGACCGACGAAGATGACGACGACAACAGCAGCAGCGATTCGAAATCCAGCTCCATCGGCCGCCAGCGCAGCCTCGGCTCCGGCGTCGTTGTCGATCCCGACGGCTACATCATCACGAACTATCACGTCGTCAAAGGCGCCGAACGTGTTCGCGTTGTGCTCACGCCGCAAATCAATGGCCCGCAGCCCACATTCTCATTGAAATCGCGGGGCAAAGTCCTCCCGGCGCGCATCGTCGGCTATAGCAAGCTCATCGACCTCGCCGTCCTCAAAGTCGAATCCACCAACCTTCCGACTCTCCAGATCGGCCGCTACGAAAAAATTCAAAAGGGCCAGCTCGTCCTCGCCTTCGGCAGCCCCGAAGGCCTCGAAAACTCCGTCAGTATGGGCCTCGTCAGCTCGGTTCTTCGCCAGACCGATCCCGACGATTCGATGGTCTACATCCAGACCGACGCCGCCATCAATCCTGGCAACAGCGGCGGCCCGCTCGTTGACGCCGACGGCAACGTCGTCGGTATCGACACATTTATTTACACGAAGTCCGGGGGCAACGAAGGAATCGGCTTCGCCATTCCCAGCGGCATCGTGCGTTACGCGTATGAGCAAATTCGAAAGTACGGCCGCGTCCGTCGCCGTTCCATCGGCGCCGACGTCCAATCTCTCACGCCCGATCTCGCGCAGGCCCTCGGCCTCTCCGCTGACATCGGCGCAATCGTCTCCGACGTTTTTCCCGGCGGCCCGGCCGCGAAAGCCGGTCTCCAGGTCGAAGACGTGATCGTCGCGCTCGACGGATTTCCGGTAGACAATGTGCCGCTCTTCACCCTCGGCCTGTACTTGATGAACCAGGGCGATTCGGCAAAAGTCACCGTCGTCCGCGCGGGCAAACAGTTCGACCTCGTTCTCCCGATATACGAGCCGCGCAACGACGCCGCCCGCCTTTCCGAACTCGGTGACCCCACCAAGGATGTAATCCCGCGCCTTGGCATTGTAGGCGCAACAGTCACTCCGGAAGTCGTCGACATCATCGGCGACATGCGAATTCCCTCAGGAGTCTTGGTCACATCGATCGTCGCCGACCGCTTGGCCGTAGACTCCGGCCTAAGCGCCGGCGACATCATCCATTCGCTGAATCGCAAACAAGTCAAATCGGTGGACGAGCTGCGGAACGCCTTCACCGCGCTAAGGCCCGGCGACCCCGCCGCCATGCAAGTCGAACGCAACGGCAAACTCACCTACGTCACCTTCGAAATGGAATAATCCCAAACGCCGCTTGGCTTGTGCGTTGTCATCCTGAGGCGACCGAAGGTCGCCGAAGGATCTCAGCAGTAGCCCTTACCGCTGCATTCAACGACGACCGCGCTCTGCAATCCGTCAACCACGCCACCCGACGCAAACCGCCACAATCCCCACCGCAATCGCCGCAAACACCAATCCCGTTGCGCAAACCAACACCGACGCCCGCCAAACATCCGTCGCATCCTCTCCCGCCGCCGGATCACCCGCATCTCCCACCCAAACATCCGTCACCAGCGCGCCACCCATCCAGATCGGTCCAACTAGCTTCCTCTGTATCCCGCCCGCCGCGGCCGCCTCGCTCCAGCCCGAATTCGGCCCCGCAAAGACCGCGTGCTGCCTCCAACCAACCCGTAACGCCTTCGCCGCCGAACACTGCGGCACAAACACCGCCACCACCGAAATCAAAATCCATGTCAGACGCGCCGGAATAAAATTCATCACATCATCCAACCGTGCCCCGCACCAACCAAACTTCAAATATCGCGGCGTCTTGTTTCCCACCATCGAATCCATCGTGCTCACTACTTTAAACAGCACGAGTCCCGGCAACCCCAACACAACGTACCAAGCGATCGCACTCGTAAATCCATCCGTCAAGTTCTCGCTCAAACTCTCGATCGCCGCCCGCCGGCACGCGGCAATGTCCATGCGGTCTGTGTCGCGACCCACAAGTCGCGCAATCGCTATTCTCGCGCCAGCCAAATCGCCAGCGCGCGAAGCCTTCTCCACAGCCCACAAATGCTTTAGTAGGTCGCGCAGCGCCAAACACGAGTAAGTAAGAAAAATCTCGACTCCGATCGCAAACTTCCAAGCGAAAATCCTCAAAGGAAATAGCGCCGCCACAGTCCCGCCCACCCAAACCAACGCCAACAGAAAAAACAGAGCAACCCCGCCCCCATAACCATCCGCACCAATCCGCCGCAGCCCACGCTCAAACAACGATAGCGTGTGCCCCATCAACCGAATCGGATGCAGTGGATAGACCGGATCGCCCAGCAGCAAGTCTAAAATCACCGCAATCATCAAAACAACAGCGTGCGGCCGGAAAATTTCGACCAGCACGGCCCAAATCGACCGAACGTCTATCGCCACTTGTGCGACCAGCCCAACGCAATCGCTTCGTAAACTCCGCGCGCCGCCTGCTCCGGATCAGCATCCCCAAGCCGCGCATAGAATTCCGGCCAGTCATGTGGCTTCGCCGCCAGACTCGTGGCCAACGTCGCAAGTTGTTGCCGAAAAATGTCCCGCGCTGCGCTAGCTGGCAAAGTTCCCACCCGAATCCGATCCAGCACCGCCGCAATCGCATAAGCAGCCGCCGCGACCTTCGGCTCGTATGCCACCGACTGAAAATTCTTCTTCAGCAACTCTAGCTCGCGCTCGCCCAACAACGGCGCCAGTTCCGTCAAGCAATCCGCTTCCCGTACTCCATAGCGCCCCAGCGCGTGAAACAAT
>JAFAZL010000883.1 GCA_019239815.1 Acidobacteriota bacterium | reverse complement strand
CGCGAATAATCTCGTCATCGTCCCAACCTTCAACGACGCCAACGACCGCGTCGCCCTCAACAAACTCGCCGAACTCTTCCCCGGCCGCGAAATCGTCGGCATCGCCTGCCGCGACCTGGTCCTCGGCCTCGGCACCCTCCACTGCATGACCCAACAGCAACCTTAATTCTCATGGGTCGAGGCAATTTGCGATTCATGTAGGGGCGCAGCACGCTGCGCCCCAGCTTGGCAAACAGTCAGCCCCACCTCGCCTAGGTATCGCTCTCTCGCAGTTGGCATTCCGCCCCCTCAACGCTACAATGCCGCATCTAAAAATCGTCAATCGCAGTCCGCCCGAGGAGGCCGAATGCTAGCTGCCCTAGCTCTCTCATTTTTCGAAGAACGCGTGGTCTATGTGGAATACGAGCGCGGCCTGATCGGCTGGATCGTGATCGGTCTCATCGCCGGCTGGCTCGCCGGCAAAATCGCCCGCGGCGCCGGCTACGGCTGCATCACCGACATCATTCTCGGCCTCGTTGGCAGCGTTCTAGGAGGCTGGCTCTTCATGAAGCTCGGCATTCTCGGCGGCGGATTCCTCGTCAGCCTCGCGGCAGCAACGGTCGGCGCGATCATCATCGTCTCCATCGTCCACCTCTTCGCCGGAAACCGCTGACCGACCTCCCGCACGATTTTGTAGGGGCGGCGCTTGCTCCGCCCGACCGCAGCGTCTTGCCACAACTCCTACACGAAGCACGCTTTTGTACGCGCGGTACCGCCGCGCACTCGAGCCGGCAAGCTGTCATCACGCAGGCTGGTTACCGCAACGCTACAGCGGCCGCGCCACAACCTCCTCCTTCGCAATCTTCTTCAACATCTCCTGCCCCACCCCCAAATGCTGCTCAACCAGCAACGACGGCGTATGCGCCAGCCACTCCGCCAACGAAATATCCGCATAGTGCGGCGTCCTGAACATCTCCAGAAACATCAGCTCCCCATCGCCAGTATTTTCGATGTAATGCGGATTCGATTGCTGCGCATACCCAACATCGCCCGCCTCCACATCCATCGTCCGTGCGCGACCACCCGCCGCGAAAACCGTCATGCGCCCCTTGCCGCTGATGTAGTACTGCCATTCGTCCGCATTCGGATGCCAATGCATCTCGCGCAGTCCGCCAGGCTTCAGCTTCACAATCGCCGCCGAAATCGTCGTGATCGGAAAATTCTTCGAATCGATGATCTTGACTTCCCCGCCGGCAGTAATTTTCGTCGGCTTCATTTCGCTCGTTCGAAAATCCATACGCATTGGCGCCGGCCCCGTGCCCTCCGACACATACGACTCGTCCCTCTTCAAACCCTCCGGCATCCCAGTTTGAAATATGAACAGTTCTTTCTTCGGCACTTTGTCGAATGTGGCTTCGCTCACTCCAAAATTCTTAGCCAACACTTCCTTCGGCGTATGCGTGAGCCAATCCGTCAGCAAAAACGTCTCGAACTCATTGAAATTCCCATCGTCGAACACCAGCAAAAACTGGCAGCCATCCGGCCCAAGCCCCTGAATCGAATGAGGGATTCCGGGCGGAAACAACCACAAATCGCCAACGCCTACATCCGACACAAAGCTCTTCCCCCCGATATCAACCGCAGTAATCCGCGCATTTCCGTACAGCATGATCGCCCACTCCGAAGACACGTGCCAATGCAGCTCGCGCACGCCTCCGGCAGTCAACCGCATCTCCACGCCGGCAATCGATTTCGAAACCGGCAATTCGCGCACCGTCACCTGCCGCGTCCAGCCACCGCTCTCGATCCTCTTCCGCGCCATCCCAAACGGATATTTGAACGGTGGCACCGCGCCCGAATCCGTTTCTGTCCCCCGAACCGCGCTCGGATTCTGCGCTTCCACCGCCGCATTCTGCGGTCCGTGATTTTGCTCGTTCGGCAAATGTTGATCGCGCGAACGCGGCGTCGGCTTCGACGATTCCTGCGCACTCGCTACACCGGCCGCCGCGGCCGCCGCCATGGCCGCTCCGATGAACTTTCTCCGCGCGATATCCAAACCGTTTTCGTCAGCCATCCCTCTTCCTTCCAGAAAGAATGAATTGAATTACGAGCGACGCGCTCTCACATCCGCGCTCGGCACTTCGACCGCCGCCCTATGATACGATTCTTATTCAATAGATCGGAGCACGCGCGCAACTTGAGTAACTCCAAGCAGTCCGTCACAGCAATTCCTCTTGGTGGTCTCGGCGAATTCGGCATGAACATGATGGCTCTTCGCCTCGGCGACGCCATCATCGTCATCGACGCCGGCATGATGTTCCCCGAATCCGAACTCCTCGGCGTCGACCTCGTCATTCCCGACATCACCTACCTCAAACAAAATCGCCAGCAAGTCAAAGCCATCGTCCTCACCCACGGCCACGAAGACCACATCGGCGCCCTGCCCTACATCCTTCGCGATCTCAACGTGCCCGTATACGGCACGCGCTTCACGCTCGCGCTGGTCAAAAAGCGCCTCGAAGAAGCTGGCCTGCTCGACTCCACCACCCTCCGCGAAGTCACACCCGGCCGTCTCGTCGAAATCGATCCCTTCGAGATCGAATTTATTCCCGTCACACACAGCACGATCGACTGCGTCGCCCTCGCCATTCGCACGCCACTCGGCGTCATCATCCACACCGGCGACTTCAAGATCGATCAAACTCCGGTCGACGGCGCAGGCTTCGACCTCCACGCCTTCGCGCGCTACGGCAACGAAGGTGTACTCGCTTTATTTTCCGATTCCACCAACGTTGAGCGCCCCGGCTTCACTCCTTCCGAGCGCGCTGTCGTCTCGCGCCTCGAAGATCTCTGCCGCTCCGCTCCGCGCCGCGTCATTCTCTCCTGCTTCGCCAGCAGCATCCACCGCATTCAGCAAGTCATCGACATCGCCACCCGCGTCAACCGCAAAGTCGCCTTTGTCGGCCGCAGCATGGTCGACAACGTCGAGATCGCGCACTCGCTCAGCTACTTGCACATTCCCGACGGCATGGTCGTCCGCCAGCAAGACATTCGCAGTTTCGATCCGCGCCGCATCATCGTCCTCGCCAGCGGCAGCCAGGCCGAACCGATGTCATCAATGTCGCGCATCGCCGTCGACAATCACCGCTTCGTCTCCGTCGACGAAAACGACACTGTCATCCTCTCCGCGCGCATCATCCCCGGCAACGACAAGCCCATCTTTCGCATGCTCGACCACATGTTCCGCCGCCGCGCACTCGTCTACTACGACAATTCCGGCGGCACGATTCACGTCTCAGGCCACGCCAGTCAAGAAGAGCAAAAACTGATCCTCCAGCTCTGCAAACCAAAATATTTCATCCCCGTCCACGGCGAATATCGCCACCTCTTCCGCCACGCCGCTCTCGCCCATCAACTCGGCGTCGTCTCCGGCGAAATCATCCTCGCCGAAGACGGCCAGCAAATCGAATTCACCGAAGACGGCGCCTACCGTCGCGATCCCGTTACCGCCGGCCGCACGCTCGTCGATTCCGGCTCGCTCGAAGAAATCGAAGAAGCCGTCATCCGCGATCGCCGCCACCTCTCCGAAGACGGCGTCGTCGTCCCCATCATCGCCATCGACAAACACACCGGCCGCATGGATCTCCCGCCGGAAATCGTCACCCGTGGCATGTTTTCTGACAACGGCACCGAACTGATGGCCGGCGCCCGCGACGTCGTCCTCAAAACCGTCGACCAATCGAATCCCGAAGAAAAAGTCGACTGGAGCGTCATGAAAGAAAAAATCCGCGTCGACCTCAAACGCTACATCAACAAACACACCAGCAAACGCCCTCTAATCCTCCCTGTTATCCTCGAAGTCTGAGTTGAAGGCTCGTCCGACGGAAGCAATGCTCGGCATGAACTACTCCGTCGGTCTCATCACTGCATTACGGCATTGTTATCGTAAGTCCGGTTCAACCACCCCGCGGTAAAGCCTGCTCGCTTCAGACCAACCACCAAATTGGGCACTTTGCGGATAGCGTTCCAGATGATCCCCGTCTTGTAGTTCGCGATCATGCCTAGAATTGGTCCCTGATTGTCGCTCAGATAATCGTTGTCAACCCAGCCCAAGCGCCGATCAACGCTGCCTGACCTGACGCGCACGTGAGCGTCACGGAAGCTGGGGTTGAATGCATCGAAGAAACCATACGTGCCGTAAAGTCGCCCACCTTGAAAATTGCGTAGGGCTCGAGCCGCTGGGATGCAAATCTCGGGCGCAAAAGGAATAGATGCGACTGCGGCGGTGGGCGCAAGGGTGCCACGGTCTTCCTCGTCGGGCATGCCCTTTGGTCCATAGGCGGCATAGCCGAAAAACTGCGTCGGCTTGCCTTTAAAGTCTGCGACTAGATCACCCGGTCCATCACAGGCGCTGAGGCCCCAGATATCCTTGGAGTAGCCATCCCAACCCATCGGGTTGGCAATGGCATAGCTGCGCTGCGCATAGGTGGCGCGACGGGAGTTCTCGAAATAATCAAGCCCGGCCTCACGCATAGTCGCATCGTAGATTCCGCGATAATCAACCCACACGGCTGCATATTGATGTGCGAAGTGAGGACCAAAGGATAGGTGGCGGTTCGCACCTTCCCCGCGCCAATATTTTGGGAATGGCGCAGTCCACGCCTCGAACGCGCCCTCCCTGGCCGGGTGAGAGGATGAGCCAAGCGCCAGAAAATAGAGCGCCATGCCCTCGTTATACCCATCCCAATTTCGCTCAATAAAGCCGCTCTCCGGGGACCAGCCCATTGAGATGGCTTTGCCTCCCTTGCTTTTCGCCTGCATCCAATCCCATTCGGTGCGATCCAGCAGACGCTGTGCGAGTGTACGGATCTCTTTCTCTTTTTCATCATCTTGGTCGAACCAGCCTTGCGCGAACGCCATCCCCATTTGCAGCCAGCAGGTATCAACCGTCGAAAGTTCCCAATTTGCCAGCCGTAGTCCGCTTTCCATATCGAGGAGGTGGTAGTAGAAGCCACGATAGCCTGCGGTGCCGGACCGTTGTTCGCCCAGCGGCAGTTGCTCAAAAAATCTTAGCGTCCGCAGCGTTATGTCTCGCGCCTGACGGCGCGTAATCCAACCGCGCTCGACCCCTATGGGCCACGCAGTTAGAGCGAAGCCCGTCCCGGTGATGCTGCAAGCGGACGGCGTCGACAAACGATCTGCCATCAGGCCGTTCCTATGATTCACACGGTCCCAGTAAAAGTTGAAAGTGCGATGCTCAATATCGCTGAGTAACTGGGAATCCGAAACGCGCTCCGTGACAGAGTTTGCCCAAATCGGACTGGAAATAAATCCGGCGGCAGCGGCCACGAGGAAAGTGCGGCGGGTCAGTGTTGGAAGTTTGGTGCGCATGCCAAGGTCAGTATACGGCGAGGAGACGAGCATCGAGGGCAATGGTTGGTGCTTTCAGATGGTGGGACTGAATCAAGGCCCGGTCCGGTCTGGCTTTTGGCGGAATCACCGGTGGGCGGATGTCGATGGGTGTGAAGCCTTTACCGTTTGTGCCGTGCAACTTCGGTCGGATTGAAGGACCCGATTTCCTGAATAACGGCGTCCGAGGGGAAGAATACACACAAAACGGAGCGTTACCGTTGCTGAAAAGCTGAACCGAGACGACTTCGGATTTGCTATCCAGCAGGCGCAACTTCTTTCAACTTCCCCGACTGCACATCAAACACAAACCCTCGAATCGTCAATTCCTCCCGCACCCAACTGTGCGCATTCAGCTTCTCCAACTGCTCCCGCACATTCTTCTCAACGTCGCTGAACGCGTAGAACCGAACCGGCGAACTCGCCGCAACGCCCGCCTGCCGCTCGATATATTTGTGCATGTCCTCTTCGCTGGCCTTCATGAGCCCGCAGTCGGTGTGGTTGATGACCATCACCTCATTCGTCCCCAGGAAATAGTGGGAAACGAACAGTGACCGCAAAACATCGTCAGTCACGATCCCGCCCGCGTTGCGCAGAAAATGCGCATCCTGCGGCTTGAGCCCGAGCGCCGCCAGCGTGATCCTCGTATCCATGCACGCGATCACCACCAGCCGCATCTGCGGCTGAGGCGACAGTGCCGCCGCATCGTAATTGAGCGCAAACTCTTTGTTGCGAGCCAGGACTTTTTGAATGGTGGTGTCGCTCTTGTTCTCAGTCATAGGGTCCGACGCCGAGAATAGCACGACCTCGGCAGAACGCCCGGACTCGGACAAGCTACA
>JAFAZL010000811.1 GCA_019239815.1 Acidobacteriota bacterium | reverse complement strand
ATGTGCAGATCCTCTTGCATGCGCGGACCCGCGACCGAAATACACACGCGATCCAAATACGTGATCGCGAAGAGCAGTATCAGCAGACCGATAACAACGCGGCGATCCCAAGCGTTGGACTTATCCATAGAGAAGGGACCGAGTGGTGATGTCGATCCCAATGTGCCGCGAATCCTACATGATTTCCCAAATCGGCGCGTCATTCGTCGTCACCGGATGCGAGTATCGGAATTGAAGCGGTCGCGCATTACGCTTCGTTCCGCTTGCGGTTCACGGTTTCAGCCGCGATAAAGAGATCGCCCGATCAGTGGGGCTTCAGTCTCAAATCTTCCTCTGCGCGCTCCGCGAACTCTGTGGTAGATCCTTCTTCGCCTTTTCCAGTCACCAGTCACGGCCAACCGCCCGCAAATCGATCCCTCTGCTAGACTGTCCCTGAATTCATCGGAGCCAATCGTGCCCACGAGAGACGACGCCTGGAAATTAGTCTGCGAATATACAAAATCCGAAAGCCTGCGCAAACACATGCTCGCCGTCGAAACCTGCGTCCGCGCCTACGCCAGGAAAAACGGTGCCGACGAAGAAACCTGGGGCCTCGCCGCGCTACTCCACGATTTCGACTACGAACGCTTTCCCAACAACGATCACGCCGCTGACAAAGAACATCCCGCCGAAGGCGCAAAAATTCTGAAAGAACTCGGCTACTCCGACGAAATCATTCGCGCGATTCTCTCTCACGCCGACTATTCCGGCATCGCGCGCCAGTCCGCACTCGAACACACGCTTTTCGCCTGCGACGAGCTCGCCGGCTTTCTCACCGCCTGCACTTATGTGCGCCCGTCAAAAAGCATCTTGGATTTGGAGGTCGATTCGGTAAAAAAGCGAATGAAGGACAAAGCATTCGCTCGAGGCGTCTCGCGCGACGACGTCCGCAACGGAGCCGCGGAGCTCGGCATCCCGCTCGAAGATCACATCAAATTTTGCATCGAAGCCATGCGCGCCAACGCCGACGCCCTCGGCCTCCGCGGAAATCCTGCGGCGGCACAGTCGGCCTGAAGCTGAATCATCCGGCAAATATTCTTTTCGCAGCGAATGTGCGGGCTATGGTCCGAACAGAAAAGTCCCGTGACTAGCGTTTGTTGATGATTTGCGCGGGACTTTTCACTGCCGCTTGCGCGTGGCGCGCTTGCCAAAGCATTATGCCGGCGAACAGGATCGCCGCCGTAACCCACGTTACAACGCTCGCCGTAAACCAGATTCTCGCTCGCTCCGATCGCAAAGTTTCGCCGATCGCTGCGAATCCACGTGAACTCGCCGTTGCGCCGCTCTGTGCCTCACTTGCCCTCACCGCCGGCGAATCCGCATAACGTAGCGGTGCAACGAACGCGTATCCGCGGCGCGGAATGGTCTGAATGAAATTCGATCCTTCGCTCGTGTCGCCGAGCACCTGACGTAATTTGTTCACGGTCGTGTTTACGTTGGCGTCGTAGTTTACGTTCGCGTCTCGCGGCCACAGCCGGCTGCGAATCTGTTCTCGCGTCACCAGATCGCCCGGCGACTCTATCAGCACCATCATCGCTTGATAGATCTTGGCCGGGATCTTCAAAGTCTCGCCGGACTTGCGCAGCGTTTGTTCCACTCGGTCGAGTTCAAAATCGCCGAACAAGACGCACCGGCTCGGTACTTTCCGCGGCGATGCCTCCGCCGCACCAGCGGCGCTCACTGCGTCATTTGCAGCGGCCGCCCGCCGCAGCGCTGCATCGCGTTTCGCATCAGACGCCAAGTCCACAAGCCACCCCCGGGAATGGAATACACAAACGCTGTACCTTCATCGATGTGGGCAACCGGCCAACATATCGACAACAACGACCACTCGACCTCGACTCGCTCGCTGGAAAAAATCGGACACACGGCTTGACAAACAGTGGAATCAGATATACTTTGAGTTGTATATACAAGTCAAGCTGAACTTTATAAGCCTTGCGGTGACTTCCCCTCTCTCGCAACTCGACCTAGATGGCACCGGCTATTGCGCCTCTTTCAATTTCCGGCGCACGGCGCGGGCAATCACGCGTATGTACGACGATGCTTTTCGAGAGACGCGCATTCGGTCCACGCAATTCACGATTTTGATCGCCGTTGCCAAGTCTCAGCCTTCCTCCATCGGCAAATTGGCATCGATCTTACTCATTGATTCAACGACACTTACGAGGACGCTAGCGAAACTGCAGAAGCAAGGCCTGCTCACCGTTTCCAAGCGGGCGGAACGCCGCCAGCGCTTCGTAAACCTTACCGAGGCCGGTGTAAACGCTCTGAAGGAGAGTCTGCCGGGTTGGCGCGCCGCCCACGAGCGCTTCGTGAAGACCGTCGGCGCCGATTTCTGGCTCGGTTTCCGCCGGGAGCTGGAACGCCTGGCCCACGTGGCCGTCGACCTCGAAGCGCCGCCTCCGATCGAGCCCGCTCCGTCGCGTTCGTCCGCCTAAAGTCGCGCCTTTGCGATTTCCGGTACCTCCAGGATGCGAATTCCGGTCGCTGGTATTTCTACGCTTTGGACTAGCGCGGCGAGCATTTGTTGGATCGTGACCAGGCCAAGTCGCGTGGCACCTTCGCGCATACTAGGGATTTGGCGCGCGAGCCAGTAACCCGGCACGAGCAAGTATGGCCAGTAGTGGCCGGGCCCGAGCACGTACCACGGACGCAAAATTGTTGCGTTTAGCCCGCTGGCGCGAATCATGTCTTCGCATTTGCTGCGCACTTCGATGTACGCGTGCATCATCGGCGCTGGGTGCGCGACGCTGACATAGACGAAATGCTTTACGTGGTTCGCGACGGCCGCGGCGACCGATTGTTCGCACGAGACGAGATCGATCTCGCGAAACTGTTTTGTTTTCGCTGGGCTGGGATGCGCGACGCCGACCAGTTGCACGAACGTGTCCGCTGCAGCGATCTTGTCGCGAAATGTGGTCACATCGAGCGCGTTGCCAATCACGGGAGTGCATCCAGCTGGCAATTTTTGTTCCGAGCCGGCGCGCACCAATCCCGACACTGCATGGCCACGGCGCGCGAGTTCCGCGGCTAGTCGCTGTCCCATGTAGCCTGTGGCCCCAGCGATGAATACTTGCCTTTTTTCCCCAGCCATCTTCGTCCCTTCGATGGAGTGCAGCGCCTCGGCGCCGCATTTTTGTCATCGACTCGGCCCGAATCTCTACAACGTGCGGCCAGATGCTTTGGATGACCCGCTTTTCCACGGCTCGTGAAAAGGCGTAGACTGTGCCCATGGCTAAGAAACCGGAAGGCACAATCCAGGCTGTCTGCCCGTGTTGCAACGCGAAACTGGTAATCGATGCGGCGCTGGGCGTCGTGATTTCTCACGAAGCGCCGCCGAAAGCTGGACCCGGACTCGACCTGAATGACGCTGCGGGCATTCTCGCCGAACAGAATCGCCAGCGGGAAGATAAATTTGCCGACTCATGGTTCCAGGAATCGAACAAGGAAGACATCCTGGCAAAGAAATTTGAAGAAGCCATGAAGAAAGCCAAAGACGGCCCGGTCGGCAAGCCGATCCGCGATTTCGATCTCGATTAGTTTTTAGAATTTCAAACCTCTGTGTTCACAGGTTAAATTCAAAAGCAAAGCCAAAAGCCCGCGGTCTGGGAAACGACCGCGGTTACAGGGCTTCCTCTTTTCGTTCGTAGAGGACGTCTCCTTTCTCGGTTAAACTTTTCGTCCATGCTGGTTCGTAAAATTTTTCGGTGGCGGCTTGCGAAGCGGTCGCTCGTGCTCGGTAAGAAGACGCTCGTGATGGGCGTGTTGAATATCACGCCGGATAGCTTTTCGGATGGCGGCAAATTTCTCTCTCCACAAAAGGCGATTCAGCACGCGCTGGCGCTGGAAAAGGCGGGCGCCGATATCGTCGACATTGGCGCGGAATCGACGCGGCCGGGTTCCGCAGAGACATCTTCGGTTGAAGAACTGCGCCGGTTGCTGCCGGTGCTGGAGGCGCTTCGCGGAACAATAAAAATTCCGATATCGATCGATACGCGAAAATCTTCGGTCGCGGAAATTGCGCTTGGAGCGGGCGCAGAAATCATCAACGACGTTTCGGCGCTGCGTTACGATCCACGAATCGCGGATGTTGTCGCCGACACAAAATGCGGGCTGGTGCTGATGCACATGCGCGGCGACCCGGCGACGATGCAGAAAATTCCGTTCGCGAAAAATGTTGTGGCCGACGTGACGAAAGATCTTCGCGCGGGGCTGGCAATTGCGCGAAAAGCCGGCGTCGCGAAATCGCAGATCGTGCTCGATCCCGGCGTCGGCTTCGGCAAAAGCTTTCCGCAGAACTACGAACTGCTGCGGAAGTTGCCGGAGATCGCCAAGCTCGGCTACCCACTGCTTGTCGGCACTTCGCGCAAAGGCTTTCTTGGCCACACGCTGGCGTTGGCGAAGGAAGGCATCTTCGACGAACCGATAGCAAATCGTTCGACGCGCGGCACGGCCGCAAAGCTTGCTACGCTGCGAAGCAAGAATCCTGTGCCATCCGAAGAACGGCTGTTTGCGACCGCGGCGACCGTTGCGGCCAGCATTCTGGCCGGCGCGCATATCGTGCGCGTCCATGACGTCGCGGAGATGGCGCAGGTGGCGGCTACGACCGATCGCGTTCTTGACTCGTAGCGCCGTGACCCGCAAACGCCTCTTTTGTTCCGAAATTGTCAATTTTCTTGGCCGGGGCAAGATTTTTGTGGCGTTGATGGGTGACTTCCTTTACACTCCTTTCTAGCATTTTCCGTTGCAACGCAATGCTTTCCCCGCAGTGCAACGATGACTGGTGAAATCAGATGAAGATCGTCATCGTAACCCCCGTCGTTTCCTAACCGCGACCCACGCGGTTTCCTTTCCTCTACGTTTGTTCTGATTAGCTTTTTCTGATTGTGTTCATACAGCCGCGCGACTGCATCCGTATCGGATTGCGTTTGCGCAGAAATGCAAAGGACTACATGGAAACGCAGGAAGTTACGCTCGAATCGAAGCCGATTGCGATCTGGCCATCGATTCGAGAGGCGCTCCGGGGATCGCACCAGGATTTCACGAGCGTCAGCCTGAATCGGGCCATTCTGCTCCTCGCCATCCCGATGGTTTTGGAGATGGTGCTGGAGTCTCTGTTCGCCGTAGTGGATGTGTTCTGGGTTGGAAGACTCGGCGCGGACGCGGTCGCCACGATCGGCTTGACGGAGTCGATGCTGAGCCTCGTCTTTGCGGTGGGGCTTGGACTGTCGATGTCGACGACCGCGATGGTGGCGCGGCGTATAGGCGAAAAAGATCACGAAGGCGCGGCGGTCGCGGCAGTGCAGGCGATCGTGCTCGGCTTCGTCATTACGTTCATCGTCGGGCT
>JAFAZL010000186.1 GCA_019239815.1 Acidobacteriota bacterium | reverse complement strand
TCGCGCCGTCGATCGCAATCAACCGCGCATCAATCGTTCCGATGAAAATCCGCAACGCACATGGCGCACCACGCTTGGCCTTGGAATCGTGCCACGCCGATACCCCGCGATTGGTGGCCTCGGAGTAGTTGTTGGTCAAATCCAGATCCGGATCGAACTCCCAAATCTTCGTGCCCGTCGCCGGATCAAGCGCAAACACCTGCCCCCACGGCGTGCTCAGATAAAGTTTCCCGTCCGCTAAAATCGGTGTTGTCTCGAACGTCGCTTTCTGATTCAAATCTCGCTTCTCATCGAGCGCGCCGGTTCGAAACGTCCACGCTACCTTGAGCTGCCCGACGTTGCTCCGGTCAATCTGCTTTGCCTCCGAAAAACGCGCGCCGCCCGCATCATTCCCATAATTCGGCCAGCCGACGTCCTTCGTCTGCGCGGCGCAATCGCGCGCTCCGAACCCCCACAAAATCGCATACACGAGTGTGACGCAAACTCCACTCACGATTCTCATCCGCAGTTCGCTCCATCAACAGAATCAGTCCGGCCCAATTTCACGCGTTCATGATCCCTTCGAACACTCGCTCGAGCAACGCTTTGGGGACCACCGGGCCGAATTGCATGTCGAACGGTCCTGTACGAGCACTAATCCCGATTTGCCGAACGCATCCTTCTTACCCCGCCGATCCATCTAATATGCTGTAACCTAAATTCACATCGCCCGTTCTAACCCGAGGCGACTCTTTCGCAGGCGGAAATTCAATGAAAACAAACCTGTTCATCGCACTCATCGCGAGTTCGCTTTTCGTCATCAGCGCCCAGGCTCAGATGCCGGCCGGCGGCGGCCAGGGCCAAACACAGGGGCAATCTTCGCCCAATGCCGGCGCAAACTCCGGCTCCAACAGCAACATGAATCGCCAGCCCGACATGGATTCGTTAATCCATCAAGGGCGTGCCGGGAGCTATTACGGCGGCAACGTCAAAGTCTCCGACGGCGCGCAGCCGTGGGACCCGATTCTCGTCAACGTCGTTTGCAATGGTGATACGAAGTACACCACCGCGACCGATCCCAAAGGCAATTTCCTCATTGCACCCAAACCGGGCGATGCTTCCGCCAACGCCGCAGCTTCGACTCCCAACGGTCCCGGCGATCAGCAAAATAAATTCGCCGCGCAATACGTCGGCTGCAACGTGCAAGCCGCCCTCCCCGGTTACAACTCCAGCACCGTCACCATCGCCAATCGCAACCTCACTGACGATCCGAACGTCGGCACCATCACCCTCAAACGCGCGGAAAATGCCCCGGCCTCATCCGTTAGCGCAACTACGGCCGCGGCTCCGAAAGACGCCATGAAGGCGTTCGAAAAAGCGCGCAGCGAATGGATTGAAAACAAGCCCGACAAAGCGCAGAAAGATCTCCAGAAGGCCGTGCAAATCGACCCGCAATTCGCCGAAGCCTGGTATGAGCTCGGCAAATTGCAAGAGGTGCAGAAATCTCCGGACGCAGCGAATTCGTTCCAAAAAGCCGTCGCCGCTGATCCGAAATACATGCCGCCCTACGAGCACCTCGTTCAGAGCCAGGCGCAGTCCGAGAAATGGCAAGACGTTCTCGACAATACCAACAAAGAGTTGCAAGCGAACCCGGCTGGATCGCCGCGCCTCTTCTACTACAACGCGATCGCCAACATGAAGTTAGGAAAGAACGATGCTGCTGAAGACAGCATCAAGAAAGCGATCGCCGCCGATCCGCAACACACCGAGCCGAACGCTGAGCAACTGTACGCAGTCATTCTGGCGAACAAGCAAGACCTCCCCGGCGCGCTCGAGCACCTGCGCACGGCAATCAAGTACATGCCGCCAGGCCCAAACGCGGACTTGGTCAAAAAACAAATCGCTCAGTTGGAATCAGCGACCCAATCCCAATCGAAGTAGCCATCCGCGCAAACATTTGACGCAACTGAAAGGGCGCAGCAAACGCTGCGCCCTTTTTCTTGTAATTCCGATTGGCCCGTCGCTCGCCTTGTAACCTCCCATTAACAATCCGCCGTTGACCCGGTGCTATTCTCCCGCCCCATGTGTTGAGCCGGAAAGGTAACCCTAATGGCTTCAGGCGATACGTTGCGGTTGGAAATCGAAGACGCAAAGGACGATCAATTTGGAAACAAAGTCAAAGTGGTGAAGTGCCACGGCAAACTCGTGAGCGAAACAACCAATCAACTCCGGGAGACGGTCAAGCCCCTTCTACCCGAAGGCGGGCGCATCGTGATCGACCTCGCCGATGTGGAATACCTCGACAGCTCGGGCCTTGGGGCTCTGGTCAGCCTGAAGGCGTCCGCAGTCAAACAAGGTCTGTGCATTCTAGAGTTTGCAAACATCACGCCACGCATCCTGCAACTCTTCCGCGTTACCAAGTTGGCCGAGATCCTGTCGTCCTAACGCGCGATTCAAC
>JAFAZL010000134.1 GCA_019239815.1 Acidobacteriota bacterium | reverse complement strand
TAGGGTCTAGATGAATAGACGGTTAATTGACAGGTGTCGAACTGCCGACCAGCTGCGTCGAGCAATTAGGAGAACTTGGACGCGGAAATTCGACCTCCACGCGTGATTGGGCATCGAACTATCGGCTTAGTGTTTCGCTCAATCTTCGGCTGGTAGGGAATGATGTTCGTGCACGATGCGCCATCGTCCATCGCGCTTGCGAAATCCCATAGTCAAACGGAATTGGAGATTTTCTTTTTCACCATTGCGGTCGGTGCTGAGGCATTTCCCAACTGCGGTCGCAAAAGCAACGTCCTGCCCCGCCGTAACTTCAATGTCGTCGAAGTCAAACTCAATAGGCTTTGGCACGCACCCGAAAAACAGGTCCCACGTCGCCATATACGCATCAAGACCGCGAGACAAGAACGGCGGCGGCACATCAAACATAAGCATGTCGGGGTCATGGTCCGCTCGAATTGCAGCACGGTCCTCGTCACGCACCGCTTTTGACCACCGCGCGATCATTCCTCGGAGTTCGACTTCATCGTTTGTCGGTTGTTTTTGCTCTCCTGTAGCCGTCATAGTCTCGCGTTCTCCCCGGGATAAAATAACATTCACTTTCTCAAGTTTAGACGCGCGTCAGCTAAATTCGTATTTTGATCGCGAATGAACCGGTTTGGTCTGCGCCGCGTGCCAGTAACTTGGCGCCATCCAAGGAATGCTGCGCGAAAGCTACACTGTTCGCGCATCGTTAGTGTGAGTTGGCTGGGAAAATGGAGGCGCGGGTGGGAGTCGAACCCACGAATGGAGGTTTTGCAGACCTCTCCCTTAGGCCACTTGGGTACCGCGCCAAACAATCAAGTATACCAAAACTTTAAACGCCGATTCTTCGTTGCAGGCTCTTCCAGCAGCGATCGCGCTTTGCAAAGCTACGTCTTTTCCGCACTCCCAACCCGCACTTCCCTCAAAAATCGCGCCGCTTCTTCCGGCGGTGTCGGATTGATGTAAAACCCCGTGCCCCACTCGAATCCCGCCACCTTAGTAAGCTTCGGGATAATTTCAATGTGCCAGTGATAGTGATCGTTCGTCTCTTCGCCGATCGGCGATGTGTGAATCATAAAATTAAACGCCGGCCGATCAAGCGCCGAATCCAGTCGCATCAACGCGTCCTTCAACATCCGCGCGAGGCTCGAATAAATGGAACTCTGATTGTTCTCAAATGCCGACCCATGCGTCTTCGGCAGCACCCACATCTCAAACGGAAACCGCGAAGCGTACGGCGTCACCGTAATAAAGTGCTCGTTCTCATTCACCACGCGCTCGCCGGTGTCGCGCTCTTGCCGGATGATGTCGCAGAAAATGCAGCGTTCTTTCTCGTCGTAGTAGTGCCAGCAGTTATCGACTTCCTCGCGCACGCTGCGCGGCACGATCGGCAAAGCGATCAACTGCGAATGCGGATGCTCGATCGACGCGCCCGCGCCCTCTCCGTGATTCTTAAAAATCATGATGTAGCGAAATCGTTTGTCGTTCTTCAGGTCGAGCATGCGATCGCGATACGCCCACAAAACATCTTCCACCGCGCGCTCCGGCAACGTCGCCAGCGACATTTCGTGTTGCGGCGTCTCCACGATCACTTCGTGCGCGCCGACTCCGTTCATCTTGTCGAACAGCCCTTCGCCCTCGCGGTCCAGTTCGCCTTCAATACCCAACGCCGGAAACCGGTTCGGCACCACGCGAATGCTCCATCCCGACGTGTTCGCCCCGCCGCCATTTCGCCCATACGCCAAAATCTCCGGCGGTGTTTTGTTTTCCGCGCCCGGACAAAACGGACAACCGCGGGGCCCGGTGACCACCACGCTCTCGCGGACGAAATCCATCGGGCGCCTTCCGCGCTCGGTGGAAATGATCACCCATCGTCCGGTAATCGGATCTTTTCGCAACTCCGGCACGGCAAGTCCTCCTCGACCACGCTCGGCGATAGCAGCCGCGAGAGCAGGCTTACTCTCTCTTCCGCCTTTGCTTGCCGATTGTACCGCGACTCGCGCAGAGCCGCCCGCGCCACCGCAGAATTATGCATTTCTAATAAGTCAGTGCGGCATTGCCGCACGCGACACACACTTCTACTGAACCTCGTCGTCCAACCTACGGCAAAAGCTGGATTTGCTCTCGCCGCCCCCGCGCTTAGCCTCGAACTCGGAGGAATTCGATGCCTGTCGCGAGGAAAAAGAAGACACGCTGTTGGCCCGGATACGAGCCGGTCCCAGGAAAGCCGCAGCACAGCCAAGGCAGTTGCCGCCCCAAATCGAAGAGAAACCTCGCCTCAAGCGAGAAGAAATTCCGCGCCGCTCGCGAACGCCAGCTCCAAAGCTGGAAAAAATCTCATCCAAACTCGCCGCGCAAAGCAGCCCAGCATCTTCACGCTCCCGCCCGTCGAACGCGCCGCCGAGTTTCACGCTAATTCCACTCGGTAGGGGCACAGAACGTCCGTGCCCCATTTCGGAGGCACCGAATGCCCACATCTCATCGCAATCGCCGCTCAACAAAACCTCGCGCGAAAGATCCTCGCGGCGGCCTCACCGCCGCCGGCCGCCGCGAATTCGCCCGCAAAGAAGGCGCTCACCTCAAACCCGGCGTAAAAAAGCCCTTCCGCAAAATGAGCGTCGAAGAAATGCGCCGCAAAGGAAGCTGGGCCGTCCGTTTTTACGGTCGCAGTGGCGCCCTGCCTCCGCTCCGCGACAAGCAGGGCAAACCGACTCGCTTCGCCCTAACAGCCGCCGCATGGGGCGAACCGGTCCCAAAGACGATAGCCGCCGCGCGGCGCATCGCCGCAAAAGGCCACACACTGCTCGCCCGCGTCAAGAGAGCGAATGAGAAAAACCGCTGATTCCCTGGCAGTCATTTGAACGCACGACTGTAGGGGCACGGCATCGCCGTGCCCTTCCTCTTTTCGCTGGCGAAACTCACCAACTCCCGAGTTGCGCGCTAAAAGCATCCTTATGCAGCCGCACTTCTGGCGGCATTCCTACGTGATTGTCAATCGCCACAACATCAAACCTACACGGACACTCCTTCACGTGCCTCTCCCCGAGAAATCGCAACGCCGTCCGCACCACCAGCCTCTGCTTATCCGTCGTCACGCTCAGCTCCGGCAACCCCGACAAATCCCCGTCGCGCACCGTCCGCGTCCTCACCTCGACAAACGCCAGCGTCTCCCCGTCGTACCCGATCAGATCAATCTCTCCCTTCGCCTCCCGCGGCGAAAAATTTCTCGCGATAAACACATACCCCGCGCGCCGCAAATACCAATACGCATAAGTCTCCACGAATCCCCTCCTGCCGCGCCGCCATCCGCATCTCGTTCTCGAGTTCCTCTGCGTCTTCCACCAACTCCTCCGAAGCGTCATCGCCCACACTCTCGCGCTCCTCGCGCAACCCCTTCCGCGACGCCCATTGCACCATCCCAAAAATAATCCGCGAAACAATCGGCATATTAGTTACCGATGATTACATATAT
>JAFAZL010000960.1 GCA_019239815.1 Acidobacteriota bacterium | reverse complement strand
TCAAACGACCGAGAAATACATGCCATCCCGCTTGCGCCAAGAAGTAACACCATCACGTCCGGACACCCGGCGCCTCATCCCGATCCTGCTCGCGCTCCGCACCTTCACGCCACAACTCCACCCCGAAACCGGACACGCCGCCTGGCTCCGTTACTCCCCGCCGGCCCACCCCACACCCGACAGCCCCGCTATAATCGTCACGTTCGAAAACGACCCCCAAATCCTATCCGCACGCGACGAACTCGCTCGCGGGCTGCGCGACATGTTTCACCGCACACTCCGCTACGAAACCCAACTCTCCGCCGAAAACACCTTCGTCCTCGCCACCATCCCAGCCCTCGCCCGCCAAGTCCCCCAACTCCCCAGCCAACAAAACGAACCCAATTCACCCCCGGAATCTTTCCGCCTCCATACCATCACCACCGCCGGACACCGCTATACCCTGATCACCAGCCCCACTCCGAGCGGCGTTCTCTATGGCACCTTCGCGCTCCTTCGACGCCTTTTACAAAACGAAGCCAATCTCGCCACGCTCGACCATTCCGAGCAGCCCCAGGTCCCCCTCCGCTGGGTCAACGAATGGGACAACCTGAACGGCACCATCGAACGCGGCTACGGCGGCCGCTCCATCTTCTTTGATAACCATCAGGTCCGCGCCGACCTCAGCCAGGCCTCCGAATACGCCCGACTCCTCGCTTCCCTCGGCATCAACGGCTGCGCCATCAACAACGTCAACGCCGACCCGCGCATCCTCTCCGCCGCCTTCCTCCCCCAGCTCGCTCGCATCGCCCAAGTCTTCCGGCCCTGGGGCGTTCATCTCGTCCTCTCCGTCGATTTCGGCAGCCCCAAAACCATCGGCGGCCTTGACACCTTCGACCCCCTCGATCCCCGCGTCGCCGCCTTTTGGCAAAACGAAGCCAATCAGCTCTACGCCGCCATCCCCGACCTCGGCGGCTTCGTCCTAAAAGCCGATTCCGAAGGACGAGTCGGACCCTCCGTCTACCATCGCACCCACGCCGACGCCGCCAACGTCGTCGCCCGCGCCCTCAAACCGCACGGCGGCTGGCTCTTCTATCGCGGCTTCGTCTACGACCACCACATGGACTGGCGCAACCTCAAAAACGACCGCGCCCGCGCCGCTTACGACAACTTCCAACCGCTCGACGGCCAATTCGACGAGAACGTCGTCGTCCAAATCAAAAACGGCCCCATCGATTTCCAAGTCCGCGAGCCGGTCTCGCCCCTGTTCGCCGCCCTTCAGAAAACCAACCAGGCTCTCGAACTACAAATCACACAGGAATACTTCGGCCAGGCCCGCCACACCGTCTACCTCGTCCCGATGTGGAAAGAAATCCTCGCCAGCCCGATCCTCGCTAACCTCTTGCCCGCACCGCCCAACTCACCAACCCCCACACAATCAAATCGGCAAAACGAACCCAAGTCGCCAGTCCGCTCGACGCAAAATTTGCAAAACGAACCCAAAACACTCACTCCCCAAGCGCCTCCCCTCCGCGCCATCGTCGGCGTCTCTAACGTCGGCCTCGACCCCAATTGGACCGGCAACCACCTCTCCCAGGCCAACCTCTACGGCTTCGGACGTCTCGCCTGGAACCCCCGCCTCACCGCTCCTCAAATCCTCGACGAGTGGACTCGACTCACGTTCAACTCCAACCCCAAGGTCCTCGAAACCATCGCCGCCATCCAACTCCCCTCCTGGCGTAACTTCGAAAATTACACCGGACCCTACGGTCTTCAAACCCTCACCGACATCACCGGCACGCACTACGGCCCTGCCGTCGAAGCCTCGGAACGCAACGGCTGGGGACAATGGCATCGCGCCGACGAGCAAGGCGTGGGCATGGATCGCACCGCAGCCACCGGAACCGGCTACCTCGGCCAATATCCGTCCGCCCTCGAACGCCTTTACACCTCGCTCGCCACCTGCCCCGACGACCTGCTGCTTTTCATGCACCACGTCCCCTATACGTATCGGCTCCACTCCGGCAAAACCGTAATTCAATCGATTTACGATTCCCACTACGAAGGGGCCGCCGCCGTTGCACGTTACGTCCCCGCGTGGCAGTCGCTCCAAGGCCTCATCGACGACACCCGTTACCGCGAAGTTCTCGCCCAACTTGAATACCAGGCCGCACACGCCGAACTCTGGCGCGACGCCGTCACCAACTGGTTCTTTCACACCTCGGGCATCCCCGACGACAAACACCGCGTGAATCACCACCCAGGACGAGTCGAAGCCGAATCCATGACGCTAGACGGTTACCAGCCCACGCCCATCGATCCCTGGGAAACCGCCTCCGGAGGCAAAGCCGTAACCTGCCCAGCCACCACCTGCACCGCGCAATTCAAGTTCGACCAGGGCTCCGGCTGGTACGACATCCGTGTGCAATACTTTGACCTGCCCACCGGTGTCTCGCGCTTCAAGCTTTACTTGAAAAACCAGCAGCTAGATAGCTGGGAAGCAGACGACCATCTGCCCGCCCGCAAGCTCGACGGCGCCAGCTCCACGCGCCGCACCATCCCTGCGGTCGCGCTTCGCCCCGGCGACGTCCTCCGCATCGAAGGCAAGCCCGGCCAGCACGATCCCGCTGCCGTTGACTATTTAGAACTCGTCCCCGTTAACCCTACCTCGCGCTCCCAGGCTCGCAATCGCTCCAGCATCTCCCGCACGCGCTCGGGTTCACGCGCCGCCACGTTCGTCCTCTCGCCCGGATCGGCCTCCAGATTCGAAAGCCAAATCTCATCCGGAACTTCTTCGCCTGGAAATTGCGGTGGATGGACAATCAACTTCCAATCGCCCTTCCGCACTGCGCGCTGGCTCTCATGACTCCAAAACAAAAACTCATGCTCCCGTGCGGCTCCACGCAGCACGGGCAAAATGTTTTGGCCGTCGATGCCCGCT
>JAFAZL010000892.1 GCA_019239815.1 Acidobacteriota bacterium | reverse complement strand
CTCAGCGCGTGGTTGGAAAGTCTAGCAAGTGAACGTGCCGATTCTTCGCAGCGATTCGCCGCGATGCCCTTGCGTCCCCTTGTTGTTTGGCCTTCTCACGGTAGTACTTTCGAAGTATTGTCATTCGCGACCGCCGCTCTCAGAGTTGTCGCGCTTCAAATGGTGCCCGACGGCTGGCATAAGCTTGCCGGAGCATGATCACAGACACAGAACCCACGACCACCCAGGCCATGTCGTCCGAAGAATTCCACCTGGGATATTTCGGTTGGCGCGTCGTGCTCGCCGCGTGCCTTGGCGTAATGGGCGGTTTCGGCTCGCTCTTCGTCTACACCTTCACAATCTTCGTAAAACCGCTCGGCGCGCAGTTTGGATGGAATCGCGAAGCTGTCTCGCTTGGTTTCGCGATCGCAGCAATGACGGTCGGATTGGCGTCGCCGCTGATCGGCCGACTGCTCGATCGGTTAGGACCGCGTCGCATCATCCTCCCGAGCATGACGGTGTTCGGTTGCGGCGTAGCGTCATTGGCGCTGCTGCACTCCGCGATTTGGCAGTTTTATCTCACCTGCTTCGTCATCGGCGTGGTCGGAAATGGCGCGGCGCACCTAGCTTATGGGCGGTCGATTTCGACGTGGTTCGAACGGCGACTGGGCACGGCGCTCGGGTTCGTGATGGTCGGCGCCGGGCTTGGCGCGATGATCCTTCCGGTTATCGCACAAGCCATCGTCACTCGCTCGGGTTGGCGGGATGCGTACCTGGCGCTAGGCATGCTCGCGCTATGTCTCGGACTTCCGCTGAGTTGGCGATATATCAAGGATCGCCCGAACCTCTCGCCGCAATCGGCAAATGTCCCGCAAAAGGGTCTTACGTGGCAGCAAGGAACGCGTTCGTTCGCGTTCTGGATCATCGTCGCCGTTCTGTTCGTCAGCTCGATCAGCATGAACGGAGCGATCACGCACCTCTCCGCTCTCCTCACCGACCGAGGCATCACTGCAGGCGATGCGGCGCTTTGCGCATCGATTCTCGGCGGAACGAGCGTGATCGGAAGGGTCGTCACCGGTTGGTTGCTGGATCGATTTTCCGGCGGGCGCGTCGCTTTCGGGATCAACCTAATCACGGCTGGAGGCATTTTGCTCCTCGCCGAAGCGAATACCTTCGCCGCCGGTTCCGCGGCCGCCACACTGATCGGAATCGGCGCGGGCGGTGAAGCGGCGATCACCCCCTATCTGCTCACGCGTTACTTTGGCTTGCGCGCGTTTTCAACGCTGTATGGCCTGACGTGGACGTTCTACGCCGCCGCGGGCGCGACCGGGCCGGTGATCCTTGGCCGGGCCTTCGATGTAACGGGTTCCTACACTTCGCTCCTCAGCACGCTCGCGATCGCTTTGGCGATTGCCGCAGCGATGATGCTGCTTCTTCCAAAGTATCCGACCGAAAAAGCCTGAACGGTCTTGTCGGTGATCGGTTGCCGGTCGAGCTAAGGTTTCAACCAGGCGTCGCGCCCTTCGCGCACGAATTCGTCATCATTTAACTCAGGATACGCAGCGTAAACGCGGTCGATTTCTTCGCGTTGCCCTGGACTCAGAGTCTCGCCCGGTTCGAGGCACCAGATTCCTTCCAGCAAGCCTTGGCGCCGCAGCACTTCGTGCAAGCCTGCGATGCAGCCTGCAAATTTGTTTGCCGCGTCAAACAATGCCGCATTGCTGTCAGTCACTTGCACCGACTTCTCTAACAGGCTCGTCGGGATCGCGAGATTTTCTTCAACGAGGTCGTGGCAAAGAGCTAGAAGTTCGACCGCACGCTTCGTCCAGACAGCCCAGTGGCCTAACAATCCTCCGACGATGCGGCGTGGTTGCGATTGTGCTTTCGGGTCGAAAGAGAACGGCGTTAGAAGATCCAAAACAATGTTGTCGTCGTTTCCGGTGTACAACGCGACTTCGCGACCCGATTCTGCGACGGCCCGGACAACATCCAAGGTTTGGTAGCGATTGAACGGCGCAATTTTGATCGCGACGACATTCTCAAGTTCTGCAAACCGGCGCCAGAAAGAATAAGAAAGCAGCCGTCCGCCGACCGCGGGCTGAAGGTAGAAACCGACGATCGGCAGAACTTTCGCGACCTCATTGCAGTGGGCCAGAAGGCGATCATCACCCCACGCCGCGACGGCGCCCAAGCTCAATAGACCGGCATGATATTTAAGGTCGCGAAGCAACGTAGCTTCAGCGACGGCCTGCCGCGTTTCGCCACATACACCGCCAATTCGCACCAGAGGCGCACCGCCTCTGGCATCGGCGCGATCCATCTCCTCAGCCGCAAGCCGCAATACCGGTTCGAACAAACCGATCTTCGGCTGCCTAATCGCGAATTGCGTCGTGTGCACGCCAACGGCAAGACCACCTGCTCCTGCCGCGACGTAATACCGCGAGATCGCTCTCTGCCGACGCTCATCGAGCTTGCGGTCCGCTGTAAGCGCGAGCGGGTGAGCGGGGATTGCGATTCCCTTCTTGATGGTTCGCAAGATGCGGGTGTCGATGGTCGGCGGCATAGGTTAGAAGTTTTCGTTTCAGATCAAAAGCGTCCAGCACGTTCTTCGAAATGTGTTGGTTTCGCTAGCGAAGCACCGCCTCTCGCAACCCAATCCGCGATCCAGTCGAGCATCTGACTCACGCTCACGGGCGGCGTGCCAAACAGTGCGAAGGCCTTGCTGGAATCGTTGAGCAACGCATCTGTCGATTCGTTGCCTTCAAATGTGGGAGTCTTCCCCATCCGGATTCCGAACTCTTCCGCCAACTTGCGAACGCTGAGTATCTCCGGCCCAGTGATGTTCAAGATATTCGGCGGCGACGTGGCATGCGCCAGCGATTCGAGGCTCATCGCCGATGCATCGCGTTGCCAGATTGTGTTCAGGTATCCCATGGAAAGCGAAACCGGGTGCCCCGCATAAACTTTTTGAGCGATGTCCACCAGAACTCCGTATCGCATTTCGGTGGCGTAGTTCAGTCGCAGGATCGTCATCTTCGTTCCGTTGGCCCGGCTGAAGTGTTCGAAGACTCGTTCGCGGCCAAGGCAGCTCATCGCATACTCGCCGGCGGGGTTCACTTCGTCGCCCTCACACGACCCGCCGCGCGAGACGGAAGAGAGCCCGTACACATTGCCGGTAGAAAAGACGGCGATTCTGCTCGACCGATATCGCCCGGCGACAAGCCCAGGCAAATACACATTCATCGCCCACGTGCGCCACTCCTGCCCGGTCGAGCCGAACTTCATTCCCGCCATATAAACGACATTCGGTGCATCCGGAAGTGCCGAGAGCGCCTCGCGATCGAGCAAGTCGCAGCGAGTCGTTTCGACTCCCCAACCCGCAAGTCGCTGCTCGAGCTCAGGCGACGAAAATCGTGACGCTCCGACGACGCGACGCTTCACTCCGGCCGCATCGGAGGCTC
>JAFAZL010000376.1 GCA_019239815.1 Acidobacteriota bacterium | reverse complement strand
TGTTCACGGTGTTTGAAGTTTTTTCTGACGAAAACGTGGTGGTGCGGAGTTTTCAGTCTTAGCGAGTTTGTTCGGTGCTCGTGGTTCCCTCCTTTTGCTGATTTCACGTTTTGAGTCTTGATGAAGTTTGTTCAAAGCTTCGCGCTTTGAATTGCTTGCTGCCACAATTGGGATGTGATGATCAGGACTAGTGTCGATACGGCGTGGATTGGAGAGCGAGTGCGTGCTCTTGGATTTGAGTTGTGCGGCGTGGCTCCGGCGGAGAAGTTTCCGGAGTTGGCTGATGCGCAGGAATGGTTCGCTCGTGGGTTTGCGGGCGAAATGAAATATTTGGGGGACGCGCGGCGCTGCGATCCGGCGCGTGTTTTGGCAGGCTCGAGGAGCGTGATTGTTTGCGGGATGAATTACAGCAGCGCGCTGCCGAAGTCGATTGAGTTCGATGGTGAGAATGGGAGCACGATGGGCGCTGAAGAGGACGGCGAGCCGCGAGGGTGGATCTCACGTTACGCGTGGGGCGACGACTATCACGACGTGTTGCGAAGCCGGCTGAATGTGCTGGTCACGGAAATGCGCGAACGATTCGGTGGGGCATTCGAAGCGCTGGCGTATGCGGATACTGGGCCGTTGCAGGAGAGGATCTTCGCGAAGCACGCAGGAATCGGGTGGATTGGGAAGAATACGCTCGTGCTGAATCAGCAGATGGGGTCGTGGTTCTTTCTTGGAGTCGTGCTGACTACGTTGGAGCTGACGCCGTCGCTTCGCGCCGATGAGGCGCCTACGGATCTTTGCGGAACTTGTACTCGGTGCATCGAGGCTTGTCCGACCGACGCGCTGATTGCCCCGTATGAAATGGATGCGCGGCGGTGCATTTCGTATTTGACGATCGAGCATCGCGGCGAGATTCCGGAAGAGTTTCGCGAGGCGATCGGGAATCACGTTTATGGCTGCGATATCTGCCAAGATGTCTGTCCGTGGAACCGGCGGGCGCCGACAACTTCGCTCACTGAATTTGAGCCTCGAGCGTTCGACGGGAAGGTAGGCAGCGAGCTCACGTCCCTATTCCGGCCGAAGCTGACGGCTCTCGCGGCGATCAACGAGGACGACTACAAGACGGTGTTTCGCGGGAGTGCGATCAAAAGGACGAAGCATCGCGGGATTGTGCGGAACGCATGCATCGCGCTTGGCAACGCGAGGTTCGAACGTGGCGGCTCTGCGCATCGAGAAGTTCTCGCGGTGTTACAAAAACTTTCGGCGTCGAACGACCCCGTGATTGCAGAATCTGCCCTTTGGGCTTTGTCCCGCATCCAATGAGCTGTAGAGAGTTCGGTGAAGCGAAGCGAGCTTCACACCTTCGCCTCTTTACGTGGCCGCATATAGCGGCGGTATAATCGCAGCGCCGGTTGCAGTTGTCCGTGCGCGGATGCAACCGAAGGCCGCCGCGGGGTTATCTTCGCGACGGAGCTATCACGCAGGTTTGATCGGAAAGCATTGTTTGGACGGCCGCTCGTTTCCAGCCTTCGCAAGCAAGCACCGCAACAAGAACTCGCAACAAGTTAGCGTTAGCGCAAACGAATTTCGGACCTAATCTCACAATGGAGGAACTACCGTGGCATTCTCAGTGCCCCCGCTGCCGTACTCGTTCGACGCGCTCGAGCCACACATCGACGCGAAGACGATGGAAATCCATCATGACAAGCATCACGCCGCATATGTGACCAACCTCAACAAGGCTCTCGAAGGCCATGCCGACTTGCAGTCGAAATCGCTGGAAGAGTTGCTGAGCAACCTTGATGCGATTCCGGAGAGCATCCGCAACGCCGTTCGCAACAACGCGGGCGGTCACTGGAATCACTCGCTGTTCTGGACCCAGATGAAGAAGGGCGGAGGCGGCGAGCCGAAGGGCGCGCTGGGCGACGCGATTAAGTCGACGTTTGGCTCGTTCGAAGAATTCAAGACGAAGTTTGCTGCTGCCGGAGTCGGGCGCTTTGGGTCGGGCTGGGCTTGGCTCGTTGTGAAGGATGGCAAGCTGGCGATCGATTCGACGCCAAACCAGGACACGCCGATTTCGCTGAAGGCGAAGGCAGTGCTCGGCCTCGACGTTTGGGAGCATGCCTACTACCTGAAGTATCAGAACAAGCGGCCGGATTACATTGCGGCATGGTGGAACGTGGTGAATTGGGATTCGGCGTCGGATTTGTTTGATAAGTCGAAGAAGTAACGAAAAAACCGAACCGCGATGAGGTAGATATCGTGCGGACATGGGGCGCAGCATGCTGCGCCTCTACACGACGGTGGTTGATCTCGAACGAAAAGTAAAAGGCCCGATCCAAATTTTCTGGACCGGGCCTTTTCTATTGCCCCTCAGCAATTTCGGAGCGCGGCTAAAACTGAGCCGCAAGTTTGGATTACGCCAGAGCGTGGCGCTTGGCCATGGCGATTGGGCCGACGCGCGGTGCGCTGTGGAAGCTGGGCGGTTGGCCCATGTAGTTTCCACGCGCTTCGCGGGTAGCGATGCTCTGCGGACCTTGCATCGCCGGCGTGCGACGAGTCGCCTCGCGAACCAATTCCATGCGGCCGCGAACGCGGAATTTCGTCAGGAGCGACGAAACATGGAACTTCACCGTGCGCTCTGAGAGATTCAGCGTGGCGGCGATTTCCTTGTTTGCCAGGCTGCGCATCACGCCGCCCAGCACTTCTTCTTCGCGGCGCGTCAGCTTGACCGAGCTGCCCACCGAGTGTCCGGCTTGCAGAAGCTTCTCAGCCTTTTCCGTGAGACCTTCCAGGGAATCGTGAGCTGCTTCCACCATCACCACGTAGTCGCGAGGAGACTGACCGCGGACCATGCAGTGCATCGCCAGGAGACCGGCAGCTTCCTCGACCGGAAACTGCCCATCAGGACCGGCGTCGACATGGAAATGCGAAACCCCAGTATTTTTCTCATAGAAAAAGTAGGTTTCTCGCGAGGGAATGGCCCGATTTAATTGGTGTGTTTCACCGTTGTGCGGCTGTTCTGTTCTGCGGACTACTTTCACGTGCACCCCTCCGGGCAAAGCCTCGACGTCGCCTCGACATTCAGAGACCTGCTTGGATTTTATTGTTAGCCTCTTGGCGAGGCGTCTTGCCTGCTACTGCGAGCGACCGGGTGTAAGCCAAGTTTTGGGGGCTTTGGGGACCCAGCGTAAACCCTCAGACCAGCACGCCGAGACGTGAGAAGGAGCACCCTAAGAACTCGCTCGCGAAAACGTTATTTTATACGACCCACCCAATTCTAATACTATGCAAATAATTCGCCTAAAACCCCGGGTACTACAACTTGCTAAAATCGCTATACTTATTTCCCCCTAGTACTTTGGGGCAGTGCAATATAGCGGTAGGAATTGCATGTACTACGCAATTTTTCCGCAGTAAACGGTTACGCCGAATCGAGAGATATCGCTACGGAATTTTTCCACAGGACCTTTCTAGCGCCCTGTCCCCACCCACCGTCACCTAGTACGAGCCCACCCAGCATACCTTAAATGCAGGCTGAATTTTCGCGTGTTTCCTTCTTGAAAATACCCCTCGGTACTCAGTTCGCGAGGATGCGTGTTTGATTTGGAGAGATGAGTTCGTACGTGATGGTGCGCCAGCGAATTTTCCGCGTGACCAAAGACATGACGAAGTTCACGAGATATAGGAACGGGATGATAACCGTCAGCAGAATGTAGATCCATGCTTGACCCATGATCTGCCCACGCAGCGAGGACAAGACATCCGTGACGGCGGCGACGCGGAGGCTGCTGCGCATCATGCCAAGGAGCACGGGAAGAAACGTCAGAACTGCATGATGAAACGCGGGCAATCCGGCAGCGACGTCGCCTAGCGTAAGCAGGATGCCGAGCAGCAAAGTCAGGCAATAGAGAGTGTGCGTTGCGAATCCGAAGGCCCACATCCGCTCGGCGTAGACGCGGGTGATCAAAATCTGGCGATTGGTGAATTCCAGTAGGCTGGCGAAAGTGGCCTCAACGTAGGAAACCGTCAGGCAATCGGGAAGAAACATGATCGATCGACCGGCCTGATGCAACAGGCGCGTCAGAGAATAGTCGTCGCTGACGGAAGATTTCCACTCTTCGACGACGCCGAGTTGATCGAAGAGGCTGCGCCGAATCGCGGTGCCGCCGCCCCAGCAAAAATTCTTGCCTTTCTCGGTGAGCATGGTGACGACGGGTGCGTTCCATGCGGCGAGCAGCGCCGATGGAAAATCGCTGCGATTCGGGATGAGCCAGCGCATGGTCGTCGTTGCCCCGATTCGTGAGTCGGATAGCGGAGCAACCAGGCGCTTGAGCCACGACTTGCCAGGCCGGCCGTCGGAATCCGCGAAGGCTAGAAACTCGAAGTCCGTCGGAATCTGCTCGATGGCGAAACGGAGATTGTTCACTTTTTCGCCGCATTCTACGGGTGCGCCGGCGATGAGAACGTGTGCCTTGGGGCGCGAAGTTGCCGTTACGCGTTTGACGATGGCGTAAGCGGGGTCGGACTCGGAGGCGAGAACGAAGAAGACTTCGTAATTCTGGTGATCGAATTCGGTGAGCGTTGTGAGATTGCGTTCGAGGCCGGGTTCAAGACCTTTGCAGGAACACAGCACTGCCGTGCGCGGCGCGTAGAAGCCGGCGTCGGCCATGGCACGGCGGCGGGCGTAGGAGAGCCATTGCAGACCTTGCACGAGAAGGTAAAGACCGAGCGCGATCTGCACAATCGACAGAATGTAAAAGGTAGTTTCCACGTTGCTTCGAGCGTAGCAGAGGGCTTTGGCTGCGATCTGGCGGCGTGAACGGGTAGAATCGCACCAGTAAACGCCTTGGAAGCCTCAAGGTGGAGCATGAAGGAGGGCCAATGAACGGCCGGGTGGACGTTGGAATGGTTACGACGGCAAACGAGTTGCCAGGCTATCGCGTGGTCAGGAATCTCGGCATTGTTCGGGGAATTGTGGTGCGGTCGCGCAGCATCGTCGGGAATTTCGCTGCGGCACTCCAAACTGTGGTCGGCGGAAATATCACGATCCTGACGCAGCTTTGCGAAAAGACGCGCGAGGATGCGTTTGAATTGATGCTGCAGCACGCTGCACAACATGGCGCCAACGCTGTCGTTGGGATGCGCTATGACGCAACCGAGGTGATGCAGGGCGTAACGGAAGTGCTCGCTTACGGGACTGCCGTGCAGGTTGAGCGAGCGTCCTAGCCGAGTACTGAAAGTTCAAGCCTGAACAAGACACCTCTAGTGCTTCGAAAACGCAACGGATGGAGTTTCGTGCGAGCTGGAATCGCTTTCTCCCAAATCCATGCGTTCGATCAGGCCGTTCGCGATAGTGTAAACGTGCCACACCTCCGTATCTGAAAGAACATCGCCGCCGATGGTCCTTACGACCTGGTGAACCCTTACGGCGGTTTTGCCGTCCTCGCGGTCGATCACTTCCATCGGTTCCACGTGAGGGTCGAATTCCATCCATTGACGCGTCCAGTACGCGGGAATCTCTTTTTTTCCGACTACACGACCGCCTTCCGACGCTTTAGGCCAGTTCGCGTTCTCGCTCATGAGCGCCAACGCTGCATCGATATCTCGCCGATTGAATGCAGCATAGGCCTCAGCGATGAGCCTCTGTGTGTTCGCCACTGGATCCTCCTTGGGTGACATGAACTATTTTACGAGATCGCATGGTTCTGCTTCACCAGCCTCCACGGTGTAGTCTTACGGGAATTCGGCTGTTAGAATCGGCCCTCCATGTTTTGTTCGTCCTGCGGTAGGCAAGTTGCTCCGAAGGCCCGCTTCTGCTCGTCGTGTGGTTCCTCAACATCACCTGACGCGGATGATGGCACGACCGTTTTGGCCAATGAACCCATTGCGGTTGGTGACACGCTCGATGCTGACTTCGGGGACGCGGCGACACTCGATTCGCCGGATTTAAGTGACGGAGTGACGTTGGACTCTCCCGCGCCAGTGCCGGCTGGGAGAACTCCCTCGGCTGCACCACGTGTTCCTGCTGGAACGAGGCTCGGCTCCGGCGGCTCTGGCGGTGGCTCGCCAGTAGCTCCGAAATATTCGACGCCGCAAGTTCCGCGGCCGCCCTCAGCTTCCGCGGGGACGCTTTCGAGTTCTGGCGCGATCAGTGGCGGACGCTTTGTCCCCGGTCAAATCATCGCGGATCGCTATCGGATCGTGGCGCTGGCGGGGCGCGGAGGGATGGGCGAGGTCTATCGCGCCGAAGATCTCAAGCTTAGCCAGATTGTTGCGATTAAGTTTTTGCCGGAGAGTGTGTCGAAAGACGCGGCGGCGCTCGCGCGGTTTCATGCGGAAGTACGCATCGCGCGGACCGTGTCGCACCCCAACGTGTGCCGCATGTTCGACATCGGCGACACGGACGGCATCACGTTTCTGACGATGGAATACGTCGATGGCGAAGATCTTTCGTCGCTGGTACGGCGGATCGGGCGGCTCTCGACCGACAAGGCGGGTGAGATCGCGCGGCAGATGTGCGCCGGACTGGCTGCAGCGCATGACAAAGGTGTAATTCACCGCGATTTAAAACCCGCGAACATCATGCTCGACGGTGCGGGGAAGGTTCGTATCACGGATTTTGGTTTGGCGGGCATCGCCGCGATGATTGAAGGCGCCGACGTTCGTGCGGGGACGCCCGCGTACATGGCGCCCGAACAGCTCGCTGGGCTGGAAGTCACGGTTAAGAGCGATATCTATTCGCTCGGGCTGATTCTCTACGAAATTATTACCGGGAAGCGGGCGTTCGATGCGACTTCGCTGCCGGAATTGATGCGGATGCGCGAAGACTCGCGGATTCCAAATCCATCGACGCTGGTGCGCGACATCGACCCGGTGTTCGAACGAGTGATTTTGCGGTGTCTTGCGACTGACCCGGTGCTGCGTCCGGCGTCGGCGCTGCAAGTCTCAGCCGCGCTGCCAGGCGGTGATCCGTTGGCGGCAGCGCTGGCTGCGGGTGAGACGCCGTCGCCGCAAATGGTGGCGGCTGCCGGCGAAAACGACGGCATTGCACCTCGCATGGCGCTGACGTTTTTAGCGGCAATTCTCGTTGGAACTCTGCTGTTGCTCTATTTTGGCATCAAAGAAAACGCGCTCGAGCGCGTGCACCCAAGCAAATCGCCTGAAGTGCTCTCGAACAGAGCGTCGGAACTGATCGCTAAGATCGGCTACCCCGGCAAACTGGTCGACCGGGAGTGGGGCTTCGGATACAACAGCGATTTCATCGAGTACGCTTCGACCCACGACAAGCCCCACGCCGATTGGACCAAACTCCCGTATCAGCGGCCTGAGCTGCTCAGTTTTTGGTACCGCCAGAGCCGAAAGAACCTGATTGCAGACAATTTTTGGGGCAGCGGCATTCCGGGTGTGGTGACGTTCGACGATCCTCCGATGATCACATCGGGAATGATCGACATTTGGACGGACGATGAAGGGCGGCTCGGATGGTTTCAGGCGATTCCAGATGAGAAAGAAGAGCCTCCCGCTTCCGGCGGAAGCGCGAACGGCGAAATCAAGAAGCCGGACTGGAGTGCGTTATTCGCTGCCGCCGAGATCGATCCAGCCGTATTGAAAAGCGTTCCGTCCTCGTGGAATTCACTGGCCGCATCGGACTATCGGGAAGCGTGGGACGGCAAGTGGCCTGGCAGCGATCGGCCTTTGCACGTGGAAGCGGCTTCATTGCACGGGAAGCCTGCTTATTTTGCGCTCTCGGGCCCATGGACAAAGGCCAATCGCATGCCGCCACCGGAAAAAACTGGGAGCGATAAGTTTAAGAGTTCATTGGGTTTGATGATCGCCGGCGGGATTGTATTGGGTGGATTGCTTTTTGCTTTTCTGAATTTGAAGCGTGGCCGCGGCGATCGAGTCGGGGCTCGGCGCCTGGCGTGGGCGGCTTTTGTTTTGCAAATGCTGACATATCTCTTCCGAGCGCACTTCGTCGTATCTTCCGACATGATTGGCGTTACGTTTCTCGCAGTTGCGACGTCCCTGCTTTATGCGGGGGCGATGTGGTTGCTGTACATCGCGTTGGAGCCTTACGTTCGCCGGAATTGGCCGCAGACGATTATCTCGTGGACGCGCCTGGTGTCAGGCAAGGTGCGCGACCCGCTGGTTGGCCGCGACATTGTTTCGGGCGTCTTGCTGGGGTTGAGCTGGGTCTTGATCCTCGAGATCGGGAATCTCTTCAACATACGGCTGGGCGGCGCATTGCAATTGGGATCGAGCGATTTGGTTGGAGGGTTTCGCGAGGCGATCGCTTACTACTTCAATGTCGCGACGAACTCGATTCAGGGCGCGCTGGCGTTTTTTCTGCTGCTTGTACTGATTAAATTCATCGTTCGAAATCAGTGGCTGGCGTTGGCCGTCTTCGTTGTAATCGAGGTTACGCCGCATGTGCTGGGTAGCGAACACATTCTCCTGGATTTGGTCGTGTGGACGCTTGTCTTTGTGGTTGCGGCGTTTGCCGTGGTTCGCTTCGGATTGATCGCATTGGGCGTCGGGGTTTTCCTGGCGGACGTGCTTCTCAATGTGCCGTACTCGCTCGATTTCTCGAATTGGTACGCCGCACACAACCTGCTGCTCGTCTTCAGCTTCTTCGCGATTGGCGTTTGGGGATTCTATTTGTCGCTAGGGGGCAGGAAGCTGCTGAAAGACGAGTTTTTCGATCGGTAGAGTAGGCACGACTTTCGATCTATTTTTGCGGGCCGTGTAGGACTTCCGTGGTCACTTTCGCGCTGAGATTTTCCACTTCGATGAGCGCGCGGTTGGCGGCCATGCGTGCTTTTTCCATGAAAGAAGAGTCGAGCAGGAAAGCGCAGCGATCGACGAAGGGGTGATTCGCGGTTTCGAACAACTTACGGCGTCGAGATGCGCCTGTTCGGGCAATCAGCCCTTCGTACATCTGCAGGTCGCGCTGGAAATCGAGCGCTTCGTTGATGCCCCACTTTTGCTGGCGCGTGAGCGCAGTCAGGAATTTCCGTCGAAACGTCGGAATATCTTTCTTCGGCAGTGGCTTAAGTTTCGTCTTGCCCCGCGGCGCTGGTTCCGGCGGTTCGACCGCAACCTCGAACGCGCGCACCGTCATTGCCACGAGAGCTTCACGCTGCAGAAGCCCAATTAAATCCTTGTAGAGTGCCGCGTGCACCTGCAGCCCGTAGCGCTGATGCTCCTCGACGTAGCCGTCAACAAAGCGCGGTACTACGCGTTCTTTCACCAACGCTTCGGCGATTCGTTGGCTCAATTCGGCTGGAGTGTCGGCTTGATTGCGTTTGCCCGGCGGCATCGTGAGACATAGTAGCAGGTAGCGTCAAAGCCGATCTTCACGCTCGAATTGCGCTTGCCGCAAAACAAAAAGGCCCGGCTTGCGCCGGGCCTATTCGGTTCAGTGCGGTTTTCGCCTTCGTGCGATTCGATTAGTGAATCGCACGCGGTCCGTCAGCCGGAAGCCGCTTTGGCTTCGGCTCGGTCGGAGGAACGATCGGCGGAGCAATCGGGTCCTTCTGCAGCGCATGTTCGAGCACTTCGTCCAACGTGCGGACGTAAGTGATCTTCATGTCGCCCAGAATATCCGGCGTCAGATCCGCGACCGCGTTCGGCTCGTTGTCGGCCGGCAGCAAGACTTCCTTAATGCCGGCTCGCTTCGCGCCGAGCACTTTTTCCTTCACGCCCCCGATCGGCAGCACGACTCCGGACAGTGTCATTTCGCCCGTCATCGCCAGTCGATCGCGCACCGGCCGCCCGCTGAGCAGGCTGACCAGCGCCGTCACCATCGCTGCGCCGGCCGAGGGACCATCCTTCGGAACCGCGCCCGACGGCACGTGGATGTGAATGTCCTGCTTCCGGAAGAAGTCGGGATCGATGCCATAGCGTTCGCCGTTCGCACGTGTCCACGTCAGCGCCGCTGTCATCGACTCTTGCATGACTTCGCCCAGATGGCCGGTCATCGTGAACTGCTTGCCGCCGCGCATTCTGGTGGCTTCGATGAAGATGATGTCGCCGCCCACCGGAGTCCAGACTAGACCGACTGCAACGCCCGGCTTCTTGACGCGCTCCTCGACTTCCTTTTCCGTGCGGAACTTCGGCACGCCCAGGAATTCGCGAACGATTTCCGGTTTAACGACCATCTTCTCCGTCTTGCCTTCGGCGATGCGTCGCGCCTGTTTGCGCGTGATCGTTGCGATCTCGCGTTCCAGGTTGCGGACGCCCGCTTCGCGCGTGAAGCTGTGAATCAGCTCCTGCAATCCGGCGTCTTCGAACTCGATCTGCTCCGGCACCTTCAACCCGTGTTCCGTCGCTTGCTTTGGAATCAGGTATTTGTGCGCGATGTGCAGCTTCTCTTCGCCCGTGTAGCCCGGCAACTCGATGATTTCCATGCGGTCACGCAGCGGTTCGGGGATGGGATCCATCCAGTTCGCCGTCGCGATGAACAGCACTTTCGACAAGTCGAACGGAACATCGAGGTAGTGATCGCGGAACGCGTTGTTCTGTTCCGGATCGAGAACTTCCATCAACGCCGACGACGGGTCGCCTCGAAAATCGCGTCCTAGCTTGTCGACTTCGTCGAGCATCATGACGGGATCATTGGTTTCGCCGCGCTTCAGCCCCTGAATGATCTGGCCTGGCAGCGCGCCGATGTACGTCCGGCGATGTCCGCGAATTTCGGCTTCGTCATGCATACCGCCGAGGGCGATGCGCACGAACTTTCGTCCGAGCGCTCGCGCGATCGACTTGCCAAGCGAAGTTTTACCGACGCCCGGAGGCCCAACGAAGCACAGGATCGGGCCTTTCATGCCCGGCTGCAGCTTCTTGACCGCGAGATAATCGAGGATGCGCTCCTTGACCTTCTCGAGATCGTAGTGGTCCTCGTCGAGAATCGTCTTGCCCTTCGGAATGTCAATCTCTTCCGCTCCGCTCGATTTATTCCACGGCAGCGACGTCATCCATTCCAGGTACGTGCGCGACACCATGTACTCCGCCGAAGCCGGCGTCATCTTCGACAGCCGCTTCAGTTCGCGCTCGCACTCTTTCTTGGCTTCCGCCGTCATGCCGGCTTCGTCCACTTTTTTGCGTAGTTCGTCGATCTCGGCCATCGAATCGTCGGATTCGCCGAGTTCCTTCTGAATCGCCTTCATCTGTTCGCGCAGCAGGTATTCACGCTGGTTCTGGCTGACCTGCTCTTGGACTTGCTCGTGAATTTTCGAGCGCAGTTCGAGAACTTCGAGTTCTTTCGAAAGTTCACGAATCAACGCTTCGAGCCGCTTGCGCACATTCGGCGTCTCGATCAGTTCCTGGCGAACCAAGGTCGAGAGCGACGGCAGCGTGCCCGCGATGAAGTCTGCGAGACGTCCTGGATCATCGATCGCGGTCGCGACCGAAGTCAGGTCGTCCGAAAGTTGTGGCGAGTGGCTCACCACATCGCGGAACAAATCCTGTGCATTGCGCTGCAGCGCCTCGAGCTCCGCGTCGGTCTCGCCGTTCGTGTCCGGCTGCGCCTCGACGCGTGCCCTCAGATACGGCCGCAACGTGATTAGTTCGGTGATCTGGATGCGTTGAAGCCCTTCTAGAAAGATCACCACATTGCCATTCGGCATTTTTACGGTCTTGTGTACCTTGGCCAGCGTACC